>DWYJ01000102.1 GCA_019118745.1 Candidatus Desulfovibrio gallistercoris
CGGCGATATTTGGGAGCAAAGACTACATGATATTTGCAGTTCCATTTGGTATGCGCTAAACTTTTGTTGTCACCCATTGTGACCTCCTTTTGATTTGCTTCATTGTTGCAGTTGCCAGACCGCAACGTGATGCTAGCAAATCAAAAGGAGTTTTTATAACACACGCAAAGCTTTAAGCTTTTTTGAACCTCCCGCCTAGCGGGAGGTTTTCTTCATACAAAAAACGGGCATCACCTATGAGGTGACGCCCGTCTCTGGGTCGATAGACTGACTCCACGTCAGATGGTGAACTCCTCACAGCCCGAAGACTCGGAAGAGGAGGCGCGAGAGACGCCCTTGGGCGGTTCATTGCCCAGGCTGTTGCTGGCCTTGGACGTGGACATCACATAGATCTCATGCGGATCAAGGATGAGGATGACCGAACCGTCGCCCATGATGGTCGCCCCGGAGATCCCCTTGAGGTCGCCAAGGTAAGCGCCCAGGGGCTTGATGACGATTTCCTGCCGTTCCAGCAGTCGGTCCACCACCAGACCGAGGCGGCGGTCATTGTCATGGATGACCACGACGGAGAGCACTTCAGGCAGCGGATCCGTACGCGGCAGATCCAGCATCTCCGCCAGTTCCACGATGCCCAGCACCTCGCCGCGCAGGGTGACGGCCTTGCGTCCCTTCACATCCGTGAGGCGGCTGCATTCGATCTTGGTGGTCTCCGAGACAGCATCCAGCGGGATGGCGTAGGTCTGACCGGACACATTGACCATCAGGGCATCGATAATGGCCAGCGTCAGCGGCAGGCTCAGCGTGAAACGCGTGCCCTTGCCCAGCTCGGTATTGGTGCTGACGCTCCCCTTGAGGTTCTTGATGTTGGTACGCACCACGTCCATACCCACACCACGACCGGAGATGTCCGTGATCTTGTCCGCAGAGGAGAAGCCAGGCGCGAAGATGAGTTCGACCGCTTCACGATCATCCAGCTGAGCGGCTTCTTCCGCCGTGATGATCCCCTTGCGGACGGCCACCTCACGCATCTTTTCGGGGTCGATGCCCTTACCGTCGTCCTCGATCTCGATGGCGACGGAGTTCCCCTTGTGGAAGGCACGCAGGGTCACGCGGCCCTTGGGGGACTTGCCGGCGGCCACGCGCACATCTTCCGGCTCGATGCCGTGGTCGACGGAGTTACGGATAAGGTGCACCAGCGGGTCGCCGATGGCTTCCACCACGCTCTTGTCCAGTTCCGTTTCCTCGCCTTCCATGACGAGGTCCACTTCCTTGCCGCTCTTGCGGGAAAGGTCGCGCACCAGGCGAGGGAAGCGGGAAAACACGGAAGAGACCGGCACCATGCGCACCTTCATGATGGTATCCTGAAGGTCATCGGAAATGCGCGCCATGGCGTAGGTCGTTTCCGAAAGGCTCTGCGCCACCTGCGAGATGTCCACGTCCGTCCCGCCGGATTCCAGGGAACGGGCAATGAGGGCATAACGGTTACGGTTGATGATGAGCTCGCCGATGAGGTTCATGAGGTGGTCAAGACGCTCATGGTCCACACGGATGGAAGAGCTCTTCTGCGCCGTTTCCGTAGCCGGCTTGGCCGCAGGCTTGGCGGCGGAAGCGGCGGGCTTGGCCGCAGGAGCCGCGGGCTTGGCGGCTGCCGCAGGCGCAGCAGGAGCGGCGGGCTTGGGCGCGGCTGCAGGAGCAGGCGCGGGCGCCGCAGCGGCCGATGCGGGTGCAGGCTTGGCCTCAGGAGCGGCTGCGGGCTTTTCCGGCTCGGCTGCCGGAGCCGCAGCGGGCGCCGCAGCCTCGGGAGCGGCCGCCGGAGCCGCCTCACGCTTCTTTTTCACGTCTGCCGCCGCCATTTCTTCGATGATGGCGGTCTCTTGCGAAATAAGGTCGACCATCAGGGAGAAGTCGATGCCCTGGGAACGGCCCTGATCGACGATGCCGGCGGTCCGCTCGGCATACTCCTTGACGTCATTGAAGCCCACAAAGCTGCTGGCGTTCTTGATGGCCGTCAGGCAGCGGAAAAGGGCATCCTCCGAGTCCTTGTGCGCGCCATCCTTGCGCAGGGTGGCCAGCGCGGCATTGATGATCTCAAACTGCTGCTTGACGGTCGCCTGGAAGGCATCCAGATCGTCCCCTTCCGCGCCCATGGGGATGATGACCGGCGTCACCACTTCCACGTCCTTGGCCGCATCGGCATCCTTGGGCTTGCCGCCTTTCTGGGCCGCGATGAGCGCAGGGGGGAGGGCGACTTCTTCGCCGGCCACCGCCTTTTTCAGCTGCGTCAGGATAGGTTCGGTATCAAAGGGCCGCGTTTTGCCGCTGGCGACATCGATACGCCCGACAAGGGCCTCCATGACGTCCACCACCAGGAGCAGAAGGTCGATGAGCTCATGGGTGGGCGTCATCTTGCCCTGGCGGACATTGTTGAGCAGGGTCTCCGCTTCATGCGTCAGGGCATTCAGCTCATTATAGCCGATGATGCCGCTGTTGCCCTTCATATTGTGGAAGAAACGGAAAAGGTCATTGACCAGATCGTCCTGTCCGTCTCCTTCTTCCAGCTGCAGCAGACCGTCATTGAGGTTGCCGGTGATTTCAAGAGATTCATCGATAAAGTCTTTGAGGTGCCCCTCGCCGAAGGCATTGAGCGCATACTCCTGCGTATCCGGCAGGTTGGCGACCCACTCCTTGCTGCTTATGCCCGCGCCTTCCGCCGCTTCGCCGCCGGCGGCCTCCGCAGGAGCCGCGGCCGGCGCTTCAGCAGCAGGCGCTTCGGGAGCCGGCGCAGGCGCAGCTTCGGCAGCGGGCGCCGGTTCCGGTTCCGCAGCGGGCGCTTCCGCCGGCGCGGCCTCAGCAGCGGGCGCTGCGGCCGTCTCGCCATTCATGATGGCTTCGATCTGGGCAATGATGTGATCTATCTCCACATCACCTTCGGAGTTCGTCGCCTCGAGATTCTCGACCATCTGGCGCAGGGCGTCAGTGGAGGAAAGGATCACGTCCATGATCTCGGGCGTGACCACCATCGTCCCCTTGCGCAGTTCGTCCAGAATGTTTTCCGACTTGTGGGCAAGCTGATTGATACGGTTCAGCCCAAGAAAGCCGGACGCCCCTTTCAGGGAGTGCATGGGCCGAAAGATATCATTGAGAAGCGCAAGATTGTCCGGAGCCTTTTCCAGCTCCAACAAGTTCGGCTCGATAGTTTCCAGATGCTCCTTGGCTTCGTTGATGAAGTCGGCAAAGAGTTCCGGATCAAAAAAATCTTGACTCATACCATACCTACTTGGCTTGAGAGTATGCCATTCAGGCGCACTTGCCTAGTATATCGGCTAGCCAAGGAGCATCTTTATGTTACGGACCATTTTTTCTGGCTGGGCGGGCTTCACCATGTACAGATTGGCCCCGAGCGCCATGCCGGTCTGGATGTCCTTTTCCTGGCCTTCGGTGGAAAGCACGATGATGGGGATGTCCTTGTAGGCATCCTGTGCGCGGATATTCTTGATGAAGGTAAAGCCGTCCATGCGCGGCATATTGACGTCGGAAACGATAAGATCCACCTGCTCCAGGCTGTACAGCTTTTCCATGGCGTCAAGACCGTCTTCGGCGGTGCTGACACGAAAGCCCTCGGCCTTGAGCACAAAGGCCACAAGATTGCGAATCGTCTTGGAATCGTCCACCACCAGTATATGCTTGCTCATGTCGTGCCATCCTCGTGCAAAGGCGTTTGAAGCTGAGTCTAGAGAGTTTCAGGGGGCTTGGCAAGTCTGCCGGATAACTGGAAGCTTGCGCTCAGCGGCAAAGGATCTGCCCGATGCGTTCCGGCGCAAGGATGCCGTAAAGATGCTCGCCGATGCGGGCGAGCGCATAGAGGCATTCCGCAGCTTCGCCGAAGTGGGTCTCGGGGTTCCAGTTGAGTTCCTGCTGCTGCACGGTATAAATATTTTCCACTTTGTCAATGATGAGACCTATCTGGATACCTCCGCAGGGGCAGACCACCACCAGGCTGTCCGCATTGTAGCGCGGCGAGGCGTCGCTGCTGACCAGCATGCACAGATGGACGAGCGGGGTAAGCCTTCCGCGGAGATTGATGACCCCCGCCACATGACGGGGCGCGCGGGGCAGCAGCGCCAGCGGCATATGCCGCAGGACCTCGCTGATGGCCATGATGGGCAGCAGGAAGGACGTTCCGGCGATGCGCACGGACACCAGCTGGATCTCGGCGGCGGAAAAGAGCAGACGGCGCTGATCCTCCGCCTCGTCGACGTCGGACGCCTCCTCTGCGACGAGGGCAGGGCGGCTGTCCGCGGCGGCAGCGAGAGGAGCCGGCACGAGGGCAGTGTCCTGCGGAAGAACCTGCACCCCGGCCTGAGCCGCGCCCCCCTGCATCAGCGACTCGGGGGACGTGATGACGGGGATGCCCGCCAGGGCATCGGGGCCGAGGTACTTCTCCACAAAGGACTGTTCCGCACGCGAAAGAGGAGCGGTGGCCGCATCCTTGCCGGAAAGATGCAAATCCAGGTCGGCAAAATATTCGGCAGGAGTTTTCACCATAGTTTCAGCACCTCCTCGGCCATGTCGGCGTACGCGCACGCGCCGCGGGACTTGGGATCGATGTCAAAAATAGTGCAGCCCAGGGCGCTGGCCTCACGAAAACGCGTGTCCACGCCGATGACCGTCTCAAAAATAGCGCCATCCATCTTTTTCTGCAGCAGCTCCAGCACATGCATGCAGGCTTTGGCCCGTTTGTCGTACATGGTGGCTACGGCCCGGTAGCGTATGGGCGACGGCAGCACCTTGTTCAGCGTATGCAGCGAGTCGAACAGCAGCCGCAGGCCATGCAGCGCCAGAAAATCCGTCTGAATGGGGATGATCAGCAGGTCGCTGGCCAGCAGGGCATTGACGAGCATCAGGCACATATGCGGCGGACAGTCCAACAGGATAAAATCGTACCGGTCGCGCACCTTCCGCAAAGCACGTGCAAGAATCGTTCCCTTGCACGTTCTGTTGTGCATGACATCTTCCAGATCATTCAGACGAATGCTGCCGGGCGCAATATCCATGCCCGAAATGGCCTGGGGATGGATGAGCTGTTCCCAGACGGCAGGCCACTCGCTCTCCTTGGCGACAAAAAGCTCGTACAGACTGACGGTGACCGTTTCGGGGTACAGGCGCGCATGCAGCGTGGCGCAGGCATGAGGATCAAGATCCAGCACCAGCACCCGACTGCCCTTGCGCGCCAGCGCGCCGCCAAGACTGAGCGAGGTGGTCGTCTTGCCCACTCCCCCTTTCTGATTGGCAACAGCAAGAACCTTGGCGGCCATGACCTCAGCTCATCTTGCGATAGACAATGGTGCCGGTATGGTGCTCCGGCTTGAACGCACGGCTGATATTGTGCAGCGATTCGGAATGTCCGATAAGCAGCATGCCGTTGGGCTCAAGATTGTCGTAAAACGCGCTGATGACCTTGCGCTTCATATCATCGTCAAAATAAATGATAACATTACGGCAAAAAACGATCTGCGATTTCTCGACGCGCCGCAGCTGCTCCTTGTCGCTCAGGTTGATCTGGCCGAAGGAGACGAGCTGTTTCAGCTCCGGTTTGATCTTGTAGACGTTGCCGTCCTTGGTGAAATAGGCGGAAACGATCTCCGGCGGGGTGGTGCGCAGGGCATACTCGTTGTAGATGCCGCGGCGGGCAGCCGCCAGAACGGCCTCCGAAAGGTCGTTGGCCGTGATCTTGATGTCCCACGAGCGGATCTCCGACTTCAGCACCTCATAAAGGATGATGGCCAGCGTATACGGCTCTTCGCCGGTACTACAGCCCGCCGACCAGATGCGCAGGCGCTTGCGGCCTGTCTTGCGGCACTCGTCGATGACCTCCTTGAGCACATAGTCCTGAAAGACCTTGAGCTGCGGCGGATTACGGAAAAAGCTCGTTTCGTTGGTCGTGACCACCTCGAAAAGACGGTTGAGCTCTTCCTTGCGGCTGTTGTCGAAACGCAGGAAATTGTAATATTCGCTGTAAGACTTGAGGTTCAGTTCCTTGATGCGGTTGGAGAGCCGGTTTTCCACCAGGTACTTGCGATTTTCCGCAATGAAGATGCCGCACACCTGATAGATGAAGTCCCGCAGTTGCAGGAACTCCTCATCAGAGATCTGCAGATCCTTGCGGAAGGGCGTGGACGAGCCGGACAATACGCCGCTGCCGGGAGCAGGCCGAAAGGCCGACGTCGGCGAGGGCGTGCGCAGACCGCCCAGCGCATTCTGCGTCCGAAACGGGGAGGTGGCGGGAGCGGAGGAGGGCGGCGTCTGCCCGGCCGGCCTGAACGGCGAGGAGGGCGTCAACCCCGGCCGCGCCGCGGCATCCTGGCCGGGGCGGCTGAGACCGCTCAACGGCGAGCGCAGGCCACCCGTGCCGGCCCCCGCCGCATTGGCGCCGGTCTGCTGCCCCAGGGAAGACCGGAAGGGAGAGGGCGACGTGCCAAGGCCGGAAGACGGCGAGCTCAACCCTGTGCCCGCAGGCGTTGCGGGACGGGAAAAGGCGGAAGGCCGCGTCGGCGAGGAAAGACCGGAAGAAAGCCCCCCGGTCTGACCGGAGCCGGTCGTGCTCCCCAGCCCGCCGCTGCTGCGCAAACCGGAAGAAAAGGCGGACCCGCTCCCCAAGGAACTGCCGCTGGTCTGACTGCCGAATGAGGAACGGAAAGGAGACTCCGTTTTGCCGGAGCCGGCGCCCAGTCCCGACCCCAGCGTGCTGCCGGTCGTGCCGGTCGTGCTGCGCAGGGAGGAAAAGGGACGGGAAGCCTCGGCAGGCTTGCGCAGAGAAGAATCCTTGTCCTTCTCTGACGAGAGCTTGCCGTCACCACTTAAAAAAGAAGGGCGCTGCTGGCTCATGATGGTTACTCCTGTTCGGCCTGAATGGCGGCGACAGCTTCGGCAGCGGCGTGCTGGATCTCGGGATCTTCATGATCCATCATGCTCAGCAGCACGCTGAAGGCGACATTGCCGCCAATCTTGCCCAGCACCTCAATGATCTTGAAGGTGAGCATGGGGCTGGAATGCTCCAGCATGGACGCCAGCGTCGGCACCGCATCAATGGCCTTGTTGAGCCCCAGCGCCTCGACGGCGCGGATACGCACCCAGTCATTGTCATCGTTGAGGGCCGTCATCAGATGCGGCATGACGGACGGCGTGCCGATCTGACCAAGGAGGTTGACGACAGCGGCGCGGACGTCCTTGTTTTCATCAAAGAGACGGGGGATGATGCGCGGCAGGTAGCGTTCGGCCTCTATGCCGAGATTGAGGAAGGCCTCCACCGCCATCTGGCGCACGCGCGGGCTCTGATCCTCCAGGGCATCGGTGATCTCGCTGAGGTTCTCCGTCACGCTGTAACGCCCCATGGCATAAACGGCCATGAGCCGCTGCATGTCGTCATCGCTGTTCATGCGTTCACGGAAGCGCTCGTTGAGGATGGGACTGTGCAGATTGATGCAGGCTTCGAGGGCCATTTCCTGCACGTCCACATAACGGTGATCGAGCTGGCTGAAAGCCACGGTGCACGCGTCTTCGCAGCCGTGCTGGTTGCCGAAGAAGATGAGCGCGCTCTTGAGGATCTCCGGATCGTCGCAGCGGGTGACGACTTCCTTGAAGAAGGGGATGTCCTCCGGCGTCCCCAGCTGGGAGAGCTCGGCCATGCCCGCACGCTGCAACTCGCTGCCCAGGTCCCAGAAAATGCTCTTGATGACCTCCACAGGCCGGTGATCGCCCATGAGCTGGCAGGCTTCCATGGCGATCATGATGTGCAGGTCGTCCTTGCTGGTCAGGGCATCGCGGATGACGTCATTATAGCCGATGGAGGCAATGGCGCGGATGGTCGCTTCATAGAGCTCGGGGGACTGGTCGGGGTCCAGGCGGCAGGCAAGATCGAAGACCGCCTGCGAGGCTTCGCCGTCTCCCATGAAGCTCAGGCCCTGCAGGGCAGCCATGAGGATGTCTTCATCGTTGTCCGTCAGGGCATCCAGCAGATAGACGCGCAGTCGTTCCTGGAGTTTCGGCGTGAGCAACGAGAGAGACTGCCCGCCGAGGATCTGGACGATGGCCTTGACGGTCTTGTGCCGCAGGGCCACGCTGACGTTCTCCAGCGACTTGAACAGCAGCGGGATGGTCTTGATGTCGCCCACGCTGCCGATGGCGTCGATGATGGCGGAGCACACCAGCGGCGAGACATCCGGCAGCACCTGCACGAGGGCCCGGATGGTCGATTCGTCATTGATGCGGCTCAGGGCTTCCACTACGGCGAACTGCACCCATTCCTCGTCTTCCATCATGGCCTTGGCCAGATAGTCCACCGCTTCGGGGAAGCCCAGCGTCCCCAGGCTCACGGCCGCCTGATAGCGCACATTGACCTCGGGGTCGTGCAACAGCACTTCGCCCAGCAGGGGCACGGCAAGATGGTCCTGCGTATACCCCAGGATATCGGACACGAAAATGCGGACATCCGGATCCTCGTCATGCAGCCATTCGCGCAGGGAGCGCATGCTGTCCACGCCGATCTCGCGCAGGATATCCATGGCCACGTTACGGATGGGCGCATCGTCATGGCGCAGCAGCGGCAGCACGGCATCCACGGTCCGCGCGCCGCGGATCTTGCGCAGGGCGTACTCCGCCGCTTCCTGTATGCCCAGATTTTCACTGGTCAGATGTTTGCACAGATAGGGGAGGGCCTCCTCAAGGCCCGCGTCACCCGCGGCAAACGCGCCGCTGCGAATGGCGTCACTGTCTTCGCTCTGAAGATTTTCCAGTATCTGATGCACATTGGTAGACGAGTCGAGCATGATCGTGTCCTTGAGTAGGGGGTCAACTAACCTTTTACGCAGGCCATTATTGCCTTGGCGATATCATCGACATCAAGAATCTGATCGGCCAGTCCCGCATCCACGACCGCCTTGGGCATGCCGTAGACCACGCAGGAGGCCTCGTTCTGGGCGATCAGGTAACCGCCTCTCTGCTTGAGCACCTTGGCGCCCTCGCAGCCGTCGGAACCCATGCCGGTAAGCATGACGCCCAGCACCCGCCGGCCCAGACCATTGCCCGCCGTTTCCATAAGCACGTTGACGCTGGGCTTGTACAGCGCGGAGGTCGGTTCCGTCGTCACCAGCACTTCCGGCAGCGGCCCCCGCATCTGGATGCCGATATGCTTGCCGCCGGGGCAGACATAGGCATGCCCGTTCTGGATCTTGTCGCCGTTGGCGGCTTCCGTCACCGAGATCTGACAGACGCTGTCGAGGCGTTTGGCGAACGGCCCGGTAAAGGTCGCCGGCATGTGCTGGGCGACCAGGATGCAGGCAGGGAAATTGGCGGGCAGGGCGGAAAGGATCTTCTGCACCACCGGCGGCCCCCCGGTGGAAACGCCGATAACGACGATGTCATGCGCTCCGCTGCAGGGGCGGATGATGCCGCCCGCCGCCGGGGCGCTCGCGCTTGCCGCCGGGGAGGAACTCCGCAACGACGGACGGGCCGTCGCGCTCTGACGCGAGGCGAGGGACGTGCTGCCGGAAAGGCTGCTCGTACCGGACGTCTTGCTCAGACCGGAAGACAGGGAAGAGGGGCGGGCGCTGCCGAAAGAGGACGAGGAAGAAGTGCCGGCGGAGGAAGAAGGGGAGGTGCTGCGGCCGGCCTCAAGATTGGTCCGCGTGTAGCGCAGGCGAAGGAAGGCCTTGCGCCGGGCTATGGACTTGACCTTGTGGCGCAGCTCGACGCCGAAGTCCTCCTGATCCGCACCGCTCACCTTGGCAATGAAGTCAAGCGCCCCGTACTCCAGGGCCTTGAGGGTCGTTTCCGCCCCTTCGGCCGTCAGGGAGCTGACCATGAGCACAGGCAGGGGGCTGGTCCGCATCAGTTCCTTGAGCGTCGCCAGCCCGTCCATGCGCGGCATTTCCACATCCAGGGTGATGATGTCCGGTTGCAGCTGGGCAACCTTGGCCAAACAGTCCTGCCCGTCCTTGGCGGTGCCGCAAACGGTGATCTCAGGATCTTTTTCCAGCAGGGCCACGATGGCGCTGCGCATAAACGTAGAATCGTCAACGACAAGAACTCGTACCACGGGAAAGCTCCAGAGCTAAAGTAGTTCATCGCTCAACGGAAAAAATCTACCGCAGATAAAAAAAATTGACAAATGAAAAAAAGGCTTGCAATTCTTCCCGCGTTGGGCTAGGTTCTTTTTCGCAACGGGATGTGGCTCAGTTTGGCTAGAGCGCAGCGTTCGGGACGCTGAGGCCGCGCGTTCAAATCGCGCCATCCCGACCAGAAAAATCAAGGGGTTATGCGAAAGCATAACCCCTTTTTTGCGTCCGCCGTTGCGGCTGCCCTGGCCCCTGCAGGGCAAACCTCTTCGCGGACGCCCCGCAAAAAGCCCCGCCGCCGGGCCTTCCAGACGAAAAAATACCTTTGCTCCGTCCAAAGGATCGGCAGCGGAGACCCCGCTCGCATGGAGACCAGCAGCTCTCCTCAAAAAAATCCACGCCCTTCGAACGGCAGGGCGGCGTTTTGCGGCCGCCTCGCGCTCTCCCTTTTTCTGGAAAAACGCTCTGGCAGCCGGAACGGGCATATATACTACATTAAAATAGGGAGGGGCGCATGGCGTCCCCTCCCTTTCGCTACACATGGCAGGGCCGGAAGCCTGGCAGGCTCATGCCGCGCCGTTGACGCCGTCCTCCGCCTCCCAGCGGACAAGATGCTCACGAATGAACGAGCAGACGGCGGCATGCTCCGCCTTGCCGTTGCCGTTGACGCGCATGGCTTCCCCAAAGACGAAACGTACCGGCATGCCGGGGCGCACCGGGCCCAGCTCCTTGACGTGCCTGCCCTTGCCCCAGGCGTCCGTCTTGAGGGCCAGCGGCACGACGGGCACGCCGGCCTTGCGCGCAAGCTTGATGCCGATGGTATTGAAATGCTCCTCGCTGAACTGCCGGGTGCGCGTGCTCTGCGGGAAGACGATGACGGAGATGCCCTTTTCCAGCAAGCGTTGCCCGCCCTCCAGCACCGCGGCCAGGTCCTGCCGGGGATTGACGCGCTCCACGACGATGGGATCGCGCGAACGCATGACCGCCCCAAAAAAGGGCATGGTGGTCAAACTTTTCTTGACCACAAAGGTCACGGGGCGGAACGGGCGAATGATGCTGGGGAGAAGGAAGGTCTCCAGCGTGCTCATGTGGTTGCCCACAAAGAGGCACGGCCCGTCGAGCCGTTCAAAATGGCGCATGCCGTCCACAAAGATGGGGCAGCCCAGCCCTTCCATGAGTTCGGCCACCCAGGCGCTGGCATGCACCCAGGCCGCATCCGTGCATTCGCCGCGGGCGGCTTTGGCGCACAGCCAGCGCACGGGCCCCAGGAAAAGCCGGTAATAGAAGCCGCAGGAGCGCAGCAGGCCCGGCGCCGGTACCGCGGGCAGGGCAGCGCTGCGGTAGCTGTCCTCCTTCAGGAACTTGCGGCAGAAAAAACTGTCGTCAAAGGGCATGGGCATCTTCATCCGTCAGCCATCCTTATGAATTTTATGGATCCTGCGCCACCACTGACTCAGGCGCGCCTCATCCCCGCAGTCCTTCGGCTGGTAAAAACGGCGTCCCTGCACCTCATCCGGCAGGTAGGCCTGTTCCACATAGCCCTCGGGGTAATTGTGCGGATATTTGTAGTCCTTGCCGTAGCCCCATTCCCGTTGCAGCTGGGTCGTGGCGTTGCGCAGATGCAGGGGCACGGGCGGCACGCCGTTGAGCTTCACCTCGCGCTGGGCATTGAGGTAGGCGGCATAGCTGGAATTGCTCTTGCGGGCAAGCGCCAGATAGACCACCGTTTCCGCCAGCGGGATGAAGCCTTCCGGCATGCCCACGAATTCCACGGCCTGCTGGCAGGCCACGGCCAGCGGCAGCGCCTGGGGATCGGCCAGCCCCACGTCCTCGGAGGCCGAAAGGATGAGGCGGCGGCAGATGAAGCGGGGATCCTCGCCGCCTTCCAGCAGGCAGGCCAGATAGAAGAGGGCCGCGTCCACGTCGCTGCCGCGGATGGACTTGATGAGCGCCGAGGCCAGCTCGTAATGATTGTCGCCGTCCTTGTCATGCCGGGCCAGCATTTCCGGCAGGGCGGCCTTGAGCGGCTCGGCATGGCGGCTCTCTTCCGGCAGGGCGGCCGCATACTCCACCAGGTTGAGCAGGGTGCGGGCATCGCCGCCCGCCGCGGACGCCAGCACTTCGCGGGCGGCGTCATCCAGCGTGATGTGCAGGGACTCCGCGCCGCGCCGCGCAAGCTCCATGAGCTCCGTACGCCCCAGCGGACGCAGCCGCAGCACATGCAGGCGCGAGAGCAGCTGACGCGTCACGCTGAAGGAGGGATTCTCCGTGGTGCTGGCCAACAGCGTCAGTTCGCCGGATTCCAGCAACGGCAGGAAAAAATCCTGCTGGGCCTTGGAAAAACGGTGCAGCTCGTCCAGCACGAGCACTTCCACGCCGGCCAGCGAGCGCCGCAGATGCTGGAGCCCCGCCTCCGGCGCGCTGATGCGGAGATAGCGCTTGCCGCTGGCGCGCGCCAGCAACAGGGCCAGGGTGGACTTTCCGCAGCCGGGCGGGCCGAAAAAAAGCAGGCTGGGCAGGCGCGGGGCCTGCATGAACGAACGGATCTTGGCCGCAAGATGCGGCTGTCCGAGGAAAAGATCCAGCCCCTCCGGACGCAGTCGCTCCGGCAGGGGGCGGGCCTCCCCGCCGCTATCTAGGAGGGACGGTTGGTCGTGAGATGCGAAGCCCACCAGTGAATCCCCAGACAAAGGGTTGCCGCCGTCTCGCAGCGCAGGATCCGCTGCCCCAGGCTGACCATGCGGAAGGAGGCCGCCTGCATCGCCTCCAGCTCACGCGCTGAAAAACCGCCTTCAGGCCCGATGACATAGAGGGTCGTGCCGGGCCGGCCCGCCATATCGGGCGTCAGCATGGACGAGCCGTCCTGCAGCTCCCAGGGCAGGATACGCTGATCCACCTGTTCGGACAGGGCAAGCACGTCCGTGATGCCGCCGGACAGGGCGCGGATCTGCGGCAGCCAGGGATTGCCGCACTGCTTGGCGCCGGCGATCATCTGGTTCTGCCAGGATTCCCGGGTGTCGGCGGGCAGCCGTCCCTGACTGTGATCCCCCTGCCAGAGCCAGACCTCCCAAGCGCCCAGCTCCACGGCCTTTTCCATAAAGAAGCCGCGCCGCACGGCCTTGCTGAAGGCCAGGGCGATGATGGCGCGGGAGACGGGTTCCGGGGAAACGTCCATGCTGCGGCAGACAAGACGCACCCTGCGCTTGCCGCATTCCACGATGGAGAACCGGCCGGTACGCCCCCGGCCGTCCAGCAGGGTGACGTCCGTCCCCGGCCCAAGGCGCAGGGACTGCGCCAGGTGCACGGCCTCCTGACCTTCGAGCAGGGCCTCGCCCTGCGGGGCGTCAGGCCAGCTTTCCGGCGCCAGATAAAAACGATGTTCGCTCACGACAGGGCCTCGTCCTTGTGGGTTCTTGCCTTGCGGACAGCCTTGAAACCGTCCATCAGAGACACCAGTTTGCCATAATTGCGCCGTATTTCAAGCCCGGCCTTGCTCAACTGCTCTTCCGGGGGCTCCATATACGTCCGCAGCAGGTAGCGGTCGGACAAGATGCCCTCCACGCACTTCATGATGGCATCCACAAGATCAGGGAAGAAGGTGGAGATCTCGAACTTGAGGTCCGTGAGCTGGGCGTGCGCCTCGCGCATCATCTGGCGGTAGGTGATGCGCGCCCCCTTGAAGGTGCGCAGGCGCAGATCCTCCAGGATGCGCACGCGCCGCGCCTGCTGGATATAGCTGAAGCGTGTGCAGACCTCGCGGTGCAGCTCGCGCATGGTCTCGAAGGCCTCGTCGTTCTCCGGCGCGTAAAGATAGCGGGAAAGGACCTTGCTCACGTTGGAAAAGAACTCGTCGCTGTAGCTGATCATGCGGCGCTGATGCTTGGTCAGCCAGGCATAAAGGAACTTGAGCCGTTTTTCGTCGGTATCGGTGTTCTCCACCACTTCGGTACGCTTGTAGACGATGCGGCCCGAATACTCCCCACGCACGATGTCGTTGAGGCGCAGGAACATGTTGGTGGTGTCCTTGATGATGTTGAGGCCCGGCAGCGGCTGCCCCGTCAGCGGGTGCAGCACTTCCTGGAAGGCGACCGACAGGGCGCGGTCCTGCCGGACGTTGCTCTGGTCGAAACTGTGCTGGCGGTAGGTGACGCGGATGATGACGACCCGGCGGGCCCTGTCGAGGAAAAAGCCGCCTTCCTCGATGCGTTCGATGACCTCTTCCTGATCCTCGTCCACCTTGACGAGCGCGATCTTTTCCAGCAGGGGATAGCGGCGGTTCTCGCCGTCCGCCGTATAGGTGGTGAGGGTGCGGTCCGTCTGCCCCAGCACCCGCAGCAGGAAGCGTTCCCCCATCTTGTGCAGCTTGCGGGCGAAAAGGGCGGACGAGGTGCGGCGTTCGGACACGATGGGGAAGCCGTAAAGCTCCATGAGATATTGATAGACGAACATGCGGTTGCGTTCGTACAGCTCGTTGTCGCCGTAGACGAACTTGCCGATGCGGATGCCGAAACGCTTGAGCTCGCTGTCGATATCCGAGGGGAAGGAGGCGAAGATGCCGGCCAGATGGAACTGCCGCCCGGCATCCAGCGCCAGCACCTGCGCCCTGTCCATGCTGCAGAGATAGGGCACGAGCGCCGGATAGGTGTCCAGCAGGGAGGTGTCCGCCGTGCGGAACTGCTGCCGGAAAACGTCCTGATGCAGGCGCGGCAGGCGGGAAGCCAGGGTCTCCAGATTCTGATGGTATACCTGGCTTTCCAGCGGACAGCAGGACACGCCCTCCACCTCGGTGACGACCGGATGCAGCTTGTCGTACTGGAAGATCTCGGAAAAATAGTGCAGCTGCCGGGCAAAGGCCACCATGGCAAAGCCGGGCAAGTCCTTGTGCTCGAACATGTCGTTGTCGAAGGAGGGGAGCAGCTCGCGCGACTCCACCAGCGGGTAGCCCTTGGACTCCTGAAAGGGCTTGACCAGACAGAAACGAATATGTACCGCATCAAGAAAGGACTTGAGCTGCGCAAGGGTGCTGCACGACAACGGCTCGGCAAGCGTTTCCGCGTCCTGCCAGGGCAGGCCGTTCTTGCTGAAAACTTCTTGCCATTTGAGCATGCGTCACCTTCTCTGCTTAGTTCAATGATTCTACGATATTTTTCCATCGATTTCCAGCCCCTTGCCCGCCGTTTTTACAAAAAAAGCGACGGGCGCGGGGCAGTTGCGGCCTGCCCCTTCCTCTGGTATCGTTACGCCGTCGTCCGTGATGACGGGCCATACCCTCAACACCGGTCATTCCCCGCATACCTATGAACAACAACATCCTTGAAAAGCACGTCCTGAGCATCGTCTGCAGCGTTTTCGACGCCTATTCCGCCGTTCTCTTCCTGCCGGAGGAGAATACGGAAGGCGAGGGAGAGCTCCACCGCCTGGTTGCCGCCTTCAGCCTGGGGGACGGCATCGCGGAGGGCAGCACCATCCAGCCGGGCAAGGGGCTGGTGGGCTGGATCCTGCGCAACCGCCAGCCGCTGGTCGTGCCCAATTTCGACAAGCATCAGAGTACGCTGGGCTATTACCGCGACGGGGAAGAGGGCGGGGTCAAGGCCTTCATGGGTTGTCCCGTGCCCACGGGGGGAGCGCTGTGCGTGGACAGCAAGCGCCAGTACTCCTTTACGGACAAGGACTACAAGATCCTGCAGATGTTTGCGGAGCTCATTACCCGCCAGCAGGCCGCACAGGTCGGGTCGGAGCCGCTGGGGGGGGACATCTCCCGCTATTTCGCCCAGCTCTGCGTCATCCAGAACCTGCGCTTCCATCACAAGCGCTGGCCGCAGTTCATCCAGAACTATCTGAAGACCGTGGCCGAAGCCACCAATTTCGACTACTGCGCCTTTGCCTCGGTGGTGCGCCCCGGTGAGACCTACTGCCTTGAGTGCGAGTCCACCCAGCTGCTGCTCAACGAGGGCGAGATGCTGGAATTCAGCATGAACAGCGGCCTTGCCGGCTGGGTGTTCAACAACGATCAGCCCGTCTTTGTGGAAGGCAGCAACGGCGGGCAGGGCACCATGCTTTTTGCCAAGCTCCCGGACATGCCGGACTTCCAGGCCGTCATCTGTCTGCCGGTCATCGTCAACCGGAGCACGCGCTGCGTGCTCTGCCTTGCCCATAGCGCCCCCCGCGAGATGGACGAGGCCCTGCGCAGCTTCGTGCAGCAGGCGGTGGATCATCTGGCCCTCTTCCTGGAGAACCTCTATCTCAAGACCAGGCTGCGCAACATGCTGCCGCGGGCGCAGGTCCATACCAGCGGTTCCCGCATGTACGATCCGGACAACGCCCCGCGCCCTCATGCCGGTGAAGAATAGCCATGCTGCCGCATCTGCTTCGTCGCTTCTTCGCCCAGGACATCGCCATGGATCTGGGAACAGCCAACACGTTGCTGTTCACCCGCAAGCATGGCATCGTCATCAACGAGCCCTCGGTGGTCGCCGTGGATGTCCAGAAAAACACGGTGCTTGCCGTGGGCAGCGAGGCGCGTGAATACCTGGGACGCACCCCGCAGCGCATCCGGGCCATCCGCCCCATGAAAGACGGCGTCATCGCGGACTTCGACGTGACGCGGGCCATGATCGCCTATTTCGTGCGCAAGATCATCAGCGGCCTGCGTCTGGTCAAGCCGTCCATGGTCATCTGCATCCCCACCGGCATCACGCAGGTGGAGAAACGGGCCGTCATCGACTCCGCCCATCTGGCCGGAGCGCACGACGTCTCCCTGGTGGAAGAGCCCATGGGCGCGGCCCTGGGGGCGGATCTGCCCGTGGGCGAGCCGCTGGGCAACATGGTGCTCGACATCGGCGGCGGCACCAGCGAGGTCGCGGTCATCACCCTGTCGGGCATCGCGGTCTCCCAGTCGGTCCGCGTGGCCGGAGACGCCATGAACATGGCCGTGCAGCGCTATCTGCGGGATGTCTTCCGGCTCGAAGTCGGCGAGATCACGGCGGAGAACGTCAAGAAGATCCTGGGCAACGCCGTGCCGCGTCCCGATTCGCCCCGTCTGGAGGTCTCCGGCAAGGATCTGGTGGAAGGCGCGCCCAAGGTCATCACCATCGGCGAGGGACACATCCGCGAGGCGCTCAACGAATGCATACAGGCCATCGTGGGAGCCGTCCTGCGGACGCTGGAACGCACCCCGCCGGAACTGGCCGCGGACATCCACCGCAACGGCCTGCTCATGGCCGGGGGCGGTTCCCTGCTCCGGGGGCTGGATCAGCGCATCGCCCGTGAGACGCGCCTCAAGGTCTTTGTGGACAAGGAGCCGCTGACCACCGTGCTGCGCGGCACCGCCAAGGCCATGCTGGACCGGGAACGGTATCAACCTGTCTTCATCAACTGACGCGCCATGTACGATCTTTCCTGCAACCTGTCCGACCTCACGGACAAGGTGGAAGCCCTGGTACGCCGCAGCGGCGACATCATCCTTGAACACTGGCGGCATCCCAGCCACGTGCGCCACAAGGGCCGCATCGACCTCGTCACCGAGACCGACGAGGCCGTGGAGGCCTTTCTCGTGCAGGAGCTGCAACAGCTCGTGCCGCAGGCAGGCATCCTTGCCGAGGAGGGCGACGCCTTCGGGCCGGGCACGGACGGTCTGTGCTGGATCATCGATCCGGTGGACGGCACGACCAACTTCGTGCACCGTCTGCCCCATGTGGGCACGTCCGTTGCGCTCTGGGACAAGGGGGAACCCGTGCTGGGCATCGTCAACGTGCCCATGCTGCATGAATGCTACCGGGCCTGCCGCGGCGGAGGGGCCTTCCGTAACGGCGTCCGCCTCGCCGTCAGCGACGCCGACCGGCTGACGGACAGTCTGGTGGCCACGGGCATCCCTTACACCATCCGGGAAGACATGCCGCACATCATGGCGCAGCTCGCCGCCGTCCTGCCGCAGGTGCAGAACCTGCGGCGCATGGGAGCGGCCTCCATAGATCTGGCCTACGTGGCCTCCGGCCAGCTGGACGCCTATTTCGAACGCGGGCTCAAGCCCTGGGATGTGGCGGCCGGCATCCTGCTGGTCACGGAAGCCGGAGGTCGGATAAGCCGCAGCGACGGTGCGCCCTTCCGCTTCGGGGATGAGATACTGGCCACCAACGGCCATGTGCATGAGGCCATGCGCGATCTGCTGCAAACGGCTGCGCAAACGGTCGCACAGCCCGGCAGCGCCCCGGCATAACGCCTTTTCAGCGTTGAAAAAGGTGAGACGCGGGACGGCGGGGCACCCACGCGCCCACCACACGGAAAAGAGAGCGGATCTCAACCCAGCAGGGAGCTTTCCAGGACGGCATGCCGCACCAGCGGGGAAAGCAACTCCCCGCCATGCAGGGCCAGCCCCCGGAACTCCTCCCGATCCAGCAGCAGGCGTGTGGCGGTGTCCTCGGCCAGCAGACGCATGCGGGAAGGCGCGACCCGCAGCGCGAACAGCGAAACAAAGGCCGGCCCCGTAGCCGGGCAGGGCGGCAGCGTGCCCAGCTCGCGCAGGCGGCAGTCCGTCAGCCCCAGCCGCAGGGCCAGCGCCTCGGCGCTCTCCAGCAGGGATGCCCCGGCAGGCACGACGCCGCGCCCGAAAAAATCCCATCCCTGCGGACCGGTAGCCAGCAGCACGGCCTCCCGGCTCTCCACAAGCAGACAGATTTCCCGATGGACAAGCCGCTGCTCCCGCACAAGGCGTTCGGCAAGACAGCAAAAAGGACGGTTACGGGCATCGACGACTTCCAGCAGGGAGTGCGTGCCCGCCAGCAAGGGACGATTCCGCATGGATACACCTGGAAAGGATCTGACATTTCGCCGCCTGCACGCCGGGGACGCGCAGGCCATGTTCAGCCTGGAAAAATGCTGCTTCAGCCAGCCCTGGACGGCGGAGCAGTGCCGCGCCGCCTTTCAGCAGCCGGCCTTTGCCGCCTTCGGCCTGGTGGGGACGGCGGGGCTTGCGGCCTACATATCCTTTTACCACAGCGCGGATGAACTGGAAATACTCAATATCGCCGTGTCGCCGGAGCGGCGCAGGCAGGGGCTCGGACGCCGGGTCCTGGGAATGGCCTTGCAAGTGGCGGGAAAAATGGGTATTAAAAAGAGTTTGCTGGAAGTACGCGAAAGCAATACTCCGGCCATCGGTCTGTACGAAAGCTTTGATTTTCGCCCGGTGGGGCGACGACGCAACTATTACCGCGCTCCGGACGAGGATGCCCTGATCTACGAACGCCTCGCCAGTGCCTGAATGGATGCCCATCATGCAAAAGATTATTGCCGCCAACTGGAAAATGTACAAAACCCGGGCCGAAGCCCGCGAAACGGCCGCGGCGCTGGCCCGTCACCTGAAGGAAAAGCAGCCTGAAGGACGTCAGGTCATCGTCTATCCGCCGTTCACGGCCATCGCCGAGGTGGCCGCCGCCCTTGAAGGGGTGACCTGCGCGGCTGCCGGCGGCCAGGATGTCTATCCCGCCGCGGAAGGGGCCTTCACCGGCGAGATCTCGCCCCGCATGCTGCAGGATGCCGGTGCCTCCTGGGTCCTGACGGGCCATTCCGAGCGCCGCCACGTCCTTCTGGAGAGCGACGAGCTCGTCGGCCGCAAGACGGCCTTTGCCCTGGCCCAGGGCCTTTCCGTCATGCTCTGCATCGGAGAGACCCTTGCCGAGCGGGAGAGCGGCCAGCTGCGCGCCGTGCTGCAGCGGCAGCTCCAGGCCGGTCTGGCGGAGATCGCGCCTGCCGACGTCGCCCGTCTGGCCGTGGCCTACGAACCGGTCTGGGCCATCGGCACCGGCAAGGTGGCCGGCCCGCAAGAGGCTGGCGAGGCGCACGCCATCGCCCGCGAACTGCTGCGCGAGATCATCGGCGCGGCAGGGGAGAGCACGCCGCTGCTCTACGGCGGCAGCGTCAAGCCCGGCAACGCCGCCGGCCTGCTCGCCCTTGACAATGTGGACGGCCTTCTGGTAGGAGGCGCTTCTTTGGATGCGGATTCTTTCGCCCAGATCATTTTTGCCTAATCCCCGTCTGCACCGCCGACACGACGGTGCAGGACTTCAGGTGATACCTGAAGGCGGGACTTCCCGGAGGAAGCAGTGGAAACCCTTATCTTAACGCTTCACATCATTGTTTGCGTTCTCCTTGTCATCCTCATCCTCCTGCAGGCGGGCAAGGAAGGCATGGGCGTCATCTTCGGGGGAGGCGGCAACACCTCCGTGTTCGGCAGCGCCGGCGCAGGGGGCATCCTTGCCAAACTGACGGCCTTCATGGCGGTCATCTTCGTCATCACGTCCCTGAGCTATACCTACGTCACTAGCCCGCGCAAGGCCGCCGACGAATCGCAGATCCTCAGCACGCCGCCGGTGAGCATCGAAGACAGCGCTCCGGCCGCTCCGCAGGCCCCCGCCGCCAAGCCTGAAGCCGCCGCTCCGGCAGACGGCGGTACGCAGACGGCCCCTGCGGCCCAATAATCCTTCCAGCAGAACCTGAAAAAGCCGCGGCCGAGCCGCGGCTTTTTTTTCCAAGGGGGTCCGCCATGTCCCACAAGGCCCATTCCGACGACAGCGGCAATTCCCGCTTCAACAATCCCTTTGCCGCGCTCGATCACACCGCTTTCCCCCGCCGGGGGACGCAGGCCCCGGCGAAAGGCGGCACACCCGCCCCCCACGGCAAACGCCGCCACGCCCCCAAGGATGACGACGCGGATGCAGCCCTGTTCCTGGCGGCCATGACCCGTGTGGAAAAGGCGGGCCCGTCGCGGACGGCAGGGCGCGGCTTCTCGCTGGATGATCAGAGCGACCTCACGGAAAAGATGAAGAAAGCCCGCCGGTGCACCGCTGCCGCTGCGCAGCCCTCTGCCGCACCCGCTGCCCCGAAGGAGACGCTTGCCGCCTCCATCGTGCCGGACAACCGCCCCGTCGACGAGGAGGAAGACGCCTTCCTGCTGGCCATGAAGCAGGTGGCGCCCCTGGCCGGCAAGGGAAGGGCCGTTGCCCCGCCCGTCAATCCCCAGTCGCCGCCGCCCGCGGCGGACACCTCCCTGCAGGACTTTCTGGACGGCAAGCTGGAATTCGCGCTTTCCTTCACCGACGAATATCTGGAAGGGCATGTGGTGGGGCTGGACCCGCTCATCATGGGCAAATTGCGCTCCGGCTCGCTCAGCCCGGAGGCGCACCTTGACCTGCATGGCCTCAACGTCCTGCAGGCCTTCGAGACGCTGCGCGGCTTCATGCGCGGTTCCTGGTACAAGGGCCTGCGCACCGTGCTGCTGGTGCCCGGACGCGGCAAGAACTCGCCGGACGGCATAGGCGTCCTGCGCGGCAAGTTGCAGACCTGGCTCACGCAAGACCCGTTCAAACGCGTCGTGCTGGCCTTCTGCACCGCCCAGCCGCACGACGGCGGCCCCGGCAGCATCTACGTCCTGCTGCGCAAGTTCCGCAAAAAGGGACGCATCTGCTGGGAACGCATGCCGGCCGACGCCGACCTGTTCTAGCGGACTGTTGACACTATTTACTGTCTGTTTGGGGGAAGGGGCCTCCCTCGCTCTGCTGTTGGCGTCGCCTAACGGGCACGGCCGACGGCCGCCTTTCGGTCGCCGTCGGCGCGGGAGGCCCCAGCCTTTTCGCAGCGAAGCGAGAAAAGGCGTTCTTGTTATTCTTCCCCCCAAGCCCCATCGCTTCCCCTGCGCGCTTTTTATCAAAGGACAAACGGAATTTATACAGGTATTTCCTTATCTATTGGAATAAGGTATAAAATTTACATCAACAGGCCCTAGTCCTTCACAGGAACGTCATTAACGCTTTGCATTAGAGCATTTTCAGTTTGAAACGCTTTGTGTTTCAAACCATACGGCTTGGCGTTTCGCGGGAAAAACGCGTTTTTTTCGCTCACTTTGGTCTGGGCGGCGCTGTGCTGGCGCCTCGCATTTTGCCTTTTTCAAAGGCAAAATGCTCTAACAGCCCCTGACAGACACGACTTTTTTACCGCCCGGCTTGCAATCTCCTGCGGCAAAGCGGAAGCCCCGATGGAGCAGAGACATGGCTGACTATATTTTGAAACTCTTTGACAGGGAGCTAGTCCGATTTTCCGCTGTCGATACCGGGGATGTGCCTGAAGTCAGCATAACCCGCATGGAGCAGGAAGCCCTGCCGCTACTGCCGCTGGGGATGGAAGCGAGCGATGCGGGCCTGGCCCGCTGGCTGCGCGCCCGAAAAATCCCTCGGAACAGGGCCTTCATCCATTCCTTTCTAGCCAAACTCGGCTTATCCCCCAATGCCACACTGGCCATCATGGACATCAGCAAGGGGCTATCGCTCAATGACAGCTACTGGGTCGTCCGCTCCGACTTCACGAAAAATTTTGCGCAGTGCAACCTTTACGACAACAAATTCAGCGAACTGCTGGCCCGCATGGCCTTTACCGGCGAGGGAAGCGCCGTGCGCGGCGCTGTAGCGTCCAGCCCTGAATTCACGACCAACGGCATGCTCCCCAAATGCTGGCGGAGGCTGTCGGGCAAGGTGTACCTGTACAAGGGGGGGACGGAAGGCGCCTCCAATACCGGCAATGAACCCTATTCAGAGTACTATGCCTGGCAGATAGCGCAGATACTTGGCGTCAACGCCATCCCGTATGGTCTGGCCAAATGGAAAGCGCAGCTCTGTTCCCGTTGCGAGCTGTTCACCAGCAAGGAGACCGGATTCGTGCCCGTCGGAGGGATCGTGCAAAGCGGCGGCATGCAGGCCGTCATCGACCATTACGCGGAACTCGGCCAGGAATACAGAGCAGCTCTGGAAGATATGATCGTCTTTGACGCGGTCATCGGCAATACGGATCGTCACCTCGGTAACTTCGGCTTTCTCGTCCAGTCAGGAAGCAACCGTCTGGCAGGACCGGCGCCTCTGTTCGATCACGGCAATGCCCTGTTCAACTTTGCCGCCAAGGCCGAAATGGAGAGCAGGGAGGCATTTCTTGCGTTTGCGGATGCGCAGACTCCCGCGTGCTACAGCAACTTTTTCCCGGCGGCACAGCTCTGCCTGAAAGACCGCCACCGCGAAGGCCTGCGCCGCCTGCTGCACGTCAGGCTGAAGCGGCATCCCCGCTACAACCTTTCCTCGCAACGGCTGGCGCTCATCGAGGCAGCCGTACAGGAGCGGGCAGGCCGCCTGCTTTCAGGGCAGAACACGGCGGGCTGCGAACTGGATTTCCGCCGCTGGATGCAGACGGCGGAAGATGCTCGCTGATCCCGCTTAGGATGCCGGACGCGGCTGTGCCCCCGCGCAGCCCGTCCCTTCACCACCGGAGGAGTCCCTGTGATGTCCCACCCCGCATCCCTGCAGCCCATCCTGACCACACGCGACCTTTCCTTTGCCGGGATACGCTATCCCGATATCGCCTTCCAGCGGCAGGAGATAAACGTCATCTGCGGGCCCAGCGGCTGCGGCAAGAGCACGCTGCTACGCCTCTGCAACCGGACGCTCGTGCCCGCCACCGGGCAGGTCTGTCTTGACGGTCAGGACATACGCGCCTGCGACCCGCTCCAGCTTCGGCGCGAGGTCCTGCTGGCCGGGCAGGAGGTCTTTCTTTTTGACGGCAGCATAGCCGACAATTTCCGGCAGTTCTATGCGCTGCGCGAGCTGCCGGAGCCACCGCAGAACGGCATGCGGCGTTTCCTCGATCTCTGCGCCTGTCCGCTGTCCACGGACAGCCCCTGCGGCGCGCTTTCCGGCGGGGAGCGGCAGCGGGTCTTCCTGGCCGTCTGCCTTTCCTTCGTGCCGCGCGTCCTGCTGCTGGACGAACCAACATCGGCCCTGGACGGCGACACGGCCCGCCGCTTCATGACCAATCTGCGGGATTTTGCCGCGCAGCACGGCATGAGCGTCATCCTGGTCAGTCACGACCGGGAACTGGCGACCCGCTTTGCCGGCAATCTGCTGGAACTCGCCTGAACCGGCCGCAAGGCTCCCTCATCCCCAAAAACGGACCGAAATCATGGAATCCGCTCTCCTTGCCCAGATAGTGCCCTTTTTGCTGGCTTACGTCCTGCTGCTCATGGTGGGCGGCGTCATGAAGGTCTGCCGCATCGCGCAGACGCGCCTGCTGTTCATGGCCGGTCTGCGCATGACCCTGCAACTCATCCTGGCCGGCTTCGTGCTGACCTGGCTGTTCGCTCATCCGCATCCGCTGCTGACGGTCGCCTATCTGGCCATCATGACCGCTTTCACCATCCGCACCGTGCTGGGGCGGCATCCGCAGCTCAACCGGCGTTTTGCCTGCTGCGTGGCCTGCTGCCTCGCCTGCTGCGGTCTGCTTTCCACCGTGTTCTTCGTGACCTGCATCGCGCGGCAAAACGCCTTCGATCCGCAGTATGTCATCCCGCTGGGCGGGATGCTCATGGGCAATGCCATGACCGGCCTCAGTCTGGCGCTCAAGAGTTTTGAAACGGCCCTGCAGGGGCAACAGGCGCGTATCCGCACGTTGGTCAATCTGGGCGTGCGCCCGCAGCACATCCTCTTCCCGCTGGTGCGCACCGCTCTGGAAACGGCGCTCCTGCCCACACTCAACTCCATGCTGGGTATGGGCATCGTCTTTTTGCCGGGCATGATGACCGGCCAGATCCTTGCCGGAGCGGAGCCGGCCACGGCCATCCTGTATCAGGGCAGCATCATGATGGCCATTTGCGCCACCGTCTGCCTGACGGTGCTCAGCGCGCTGCTCTGGGGCTATCGCAGCCTCTGGGATGCGGACATGTGCATCCACCTGCCCGGCGACGCCCGGCAGCAGAAGCAGGGCGCCTAGCCCGCCCAAAGAGGAAGAGGGGGGAGGATCATTACGGATAGCCGTCATGCTTGGGGACGACAACGCCGCACCAGGTCCGGTAATCCAGCTTGTCCAGACCGGGGCAGGGCACATCCTTTGCCATGACGGCATAGGGCATCACGCCGGCATAGTAGTAGAAGGCGTCATCTTCTCCATACAGCCAGTATTCCCCGTTGCCGGTATTCTCCAGCGTCACGCGAAAGGTAAAAAGCGAGGATTCCTCCGGGATAAAATATCCCCGGCTCGCAATGAGGGAGCCTATATTACTGAAGAAATTTGTACACAATACCACATAGAGCAGAAGTAAAAAGGATAGCCATTTCAAACTACGTACGAATTTCAAGGAAAGCATACCCCTTCCCTGTCACGATGCAAAACGGCCTTTTCCGTACAGGTACAGATCACGCCGTCCAAAGCGGTCAGGCTTCTTCCCTGCTAGCCCTCCCGGCGGACATCTTGCGGGAAAGCCTGTCCAGCAGCCGGTCGTAATACTGCTCGTCGTCCAGATGCAGGACGCGCTCGTGGCGAGTTTTGGCGCGCATGATGAGCAGGCGGAGCTTCTGCATCTGCCGCACGCGCTCCTGTTCGTCCTCGCACTGTTCCAGCATGTCCGCCAGATTGGCGATGTCCTTGCGATCCTGCATCTCCGGCGGCAGGCAGCCGGCATTGCGCAGCACCTTGTAGGCCATGCGCAACTCCGGCGGGATGTGGCTGTCGTCTTCCAGTTGCAACGGACGGCCCGCTCCGGGCAGGTTGTCGAATGCGCCCTGTTGTTGCGCTTCGGAGATGCGCTGCTCGGCTATGGACTGGATGACGCTCCACGGATTGGGTTGACTCATGCGTAGTTTCCTTTTTCGTGCCGCCGCCGGGCCGGGCCCGTGCGGATGCTTCCGCCCGCTTTGCCGATGACGGACCTCCTGCGGCAATATCCCTGCCGCCTCGCATTTTGCCTTTTTCAAAGGCAAAATGCTCTAAAAGCGCGCTGGGGAAGGGATGGGGGGCTATGGGGGGAAGGGAAACCCGCTCCCGCGCCGGCGGCGACCGAAAGGCGGCCCGCAGGGCCGTGCCTGTTAGGCCGTAAGGCCTTACAGGCATCGACAGCAGAGCGAGGGGTTTCTCTTCCCCCCAAACAGGCAGTAAAGAGTGTTAACAGGCCCTAGTGCCAGCAGGGCCTAAAACGGCGGTTCGTCCCCACTCGCCGCTCCGGAAGGCGGCACGGCGTAGGAAAGCTCCGACTTGCCGTCCGTTTCCCGACCTGCGGGCGCTTCGCTTTCCGGCCCGCCATCAGGACGAGGCGGCATGCCCCAGAGCTGTTTCCATTCCGTCACCAGCCGAAGGGCTTCCAGCGGGGTCAGTTTCTCCGGCTCCACGTCCCGCAGCAACAGGACGAGGGGGTGTTCCTGCGGCTGTGCCCGGCAGGCTTCATGCGGATCGACGGTGACCGTGCCCTTGCTCTTTTTCGCCGGGGGGGCTTGCGGCAGTTCCAGACCGGGCAGGGCAAGGGAGACCGGCCCCTCGCCGCGCCGTCCGGTTTTGCCGCGTTCCAGCTCGGCCAGAATGGCGCGCGCCCGCTGCACCACTGGGGCGGGCACGCCGGCCAGTCGGGCCACCTCCACGCCGTAGCTGCGGTCGGATGGGCCGGGGACCAGGCGATGCAGGAACAGGATGTCGTTGTTATGCTCCCGGATGGCGATATTCATGGTGAAGACGCCGGGGATGTTCCCCTCCAGCGCGGTCAGTTCGTGGTAGTGGGTGGCAAAGAGCGTACGGATGCCGTCCAGCCGCCCGGCCAGATTCTCCACCACGGCCCAGGCCAGCGCCACGCCGTCATAGGTGCTCGTACCGCGGCCGATCTCGTCCAGGATGACCAGACTGCGCCGGGTGGCCTGCCGCAGGATGCGGGCGGTCTCCATCATCTCCACCATGAAGGTGCTCTGCCCCTGCGCCAGATTATCCGACGCGCCCACCCGGGAGAACAGCCTGTCCACAAGGCCGATGCGGGCTTCAGCGGCCGGGACCATGCTGCCCATCTGGGCCAGCAGGCAGATGATGGCCACCTGCCGCAACACGGTGGACTTGCCCGCCATATTGGGCCCCGTGAGCAGGCAGAGCCGCCGTCTGTCGTCCAGCACCACGGTATTGGGCACAAAGTTGGCGCCGCCCACCATAGCTTCCACCACCGGATGCCGCCCCTCGCGCAAAAGGAGCTGGGTGGAGTCCTCCAGTTCGGGACGGCACCAGCCGTTGCGCCGCCCCACATGGGCCAGCGACTGCCAGTAATCCAGCTGGGCCAGCACGTCCGCCATGTGCAGCAGGCGTTCCCGCTGGGCGGCCATGTGCGATCTCAAGGCCACGAAAAGCGAATACTCCAGCTCCTTGCGCCTGTCCGAAGCGGAAAGGAGATTTTCCTCCAGCTCCTTGAGGGCGGGGGTCGTGAAGCGCTCGGCATTGGCGAGCGTCTGGCGGCGGATGAAGTGGTCGGGCAGGGGGCCGGAATGAGCGGCCTTGCTGACCTCGTAAAAATAGCCGAACACGCGGTTATAGCCGAGCTTGAGCTTGCTGATGCCCGTGGTGCGCTGCTCTTCTTCAAGCATTGCCTGAAGTTTCTGCTCGCCATGCTCCACTAGATCCATGAGGCCGTCCAGATCCGCATGGTAGCCCGACTTGAACAGGCCGCCGTCCGTGATGACCGTGGGCGGGCTGTCCACCAGCGCCTGCCCCAGCAGTTCCGCGCAATCTTCCAGCGAATCCCAGCCGGCGCAGAGCTCGTGCAGGGCCGCGGGCAGATCGTTGCCGAGGCTCTGTTCTTCCGTGGCGTACTGGCCGTCCGTCGGCATGGTCAGGGCCGCGTAGACCTGCGGCAGGGCCGCAAGGCTGTTGCGCAGGGCGATGAAATCCCGCGGCGTGGCGCGCTCCAGCGTGATGCGCGTGGAGAGCCGTTCTATGTCGTAGACGGCGTCCAGCGCTTCGCGCAGGCGCTCCCGCCGGACATCGTCGCCATGCAGGAAGGCCACGGCATCCTGGATGCGGACGATGGGCCCGCGCTCCCGCCACGGGTGCCGCAGCATATCCTCCAGCAGACGTCCGCCCATAGGGGTCATGGTCTGATCCAGCACATGGCGCAGCGTCCCCTTGCCCTTGCGGCCGTTCAGGCGCGAAAAGATCTCCAGATTGCGTTCCGTCACGTCATCGACGAGCATACGCCGCCCCAGATCGAGCGGCTGGAAGGGCAAAAGATGTTCGGGAAGCCGCTTCTGCGTCTGCTCCAGATAGTGCAGCAGGCCGCCGCAGGCCCGCAGGAGCATCTCCTTGTCCTGGAGACCGAGGGCCTGGAGTTCCTGCACGCCCTGCGCACGGAGCACGCGCTGCGCGGCCCGGCCCGGCTCGAAGGCCACACGCGGCAGTCGTACAAGACGGATGCCCTCCAGCAGGCAGTGCGGCGGCAGGGTCATGTCTTCGGGCACGAGCAGCTCCCGCGGGGCCAGCTTCTGCGCCCATTGCCACAGCTCATTTGCGCGGCGCAGCTCCACGCCCGACCATTGCCCGGTGGAGATGTCGGCCCAGGTGAAGCCCCCCCGGCCGCTGTCGTCCAGCAGGAGCGCGCCAAGATAGTTATGGCTCTTGCTGTCCAGATTGGCGTCGTCCAGCACGGTGGCCGGCGTCACCACCCGCGTCACGGCCCGCTGCACGAGGCCCTTTGCCTGCCGCGGGTCCTCCACCTGATCGCAAATGGCCACGTGGTAGCCCTTGTCCACCAGCTGGGCAAGGTAACTCTGGGCCGCATGCCAGGGCACGCCGCACATGGGGACGGGATTCTCGCTGTCCTTGCTGCGGCTGGTGAGGGCTATCTGCAACTCGCGGGCAGCCGTGACTGCATCGTCAAAAAAGAGTTCGTAAAAGTCGCCCATGCGGTAGAAGAGCAGGGCGTCAGGGTGCTCTGCCTTGATGCGCAGATACTGCTCGAACATGGGGGTCAGCTTTGCGCCGGCAGGGACCTGCACGGCGGAAGCGGAGGGCGCGGAGGTGTCGGATATGTCGGACATGGCGAAAGATGGGGCAAAAGGAGGAAAGAGACGCAAAGGGGCGACACCATCAGACGATGATGCCGCCCCTCAGAAAATCGACGGTGGATGGCCCTGTTAGAGCATTTTCCGTTTGAAACGTCACGTTTCAAACCATACGGCCTGGCATTTCGCGGAAAAAACGCGGTTTTTCCGCTTGGTTTGGGCCGGGCGGCGCTGTGCCGCCGCCTCGCATTTTGCCTTTTCCAAAGGCAAAACGCTCTAGGGCTTGTCGGGATCGGGCGCCACGATGTCCTCGACGGAGGCGGCCGCTTCGGCTTCCTTGGCGGTCGTTTCCAGAGGCTTGGTGTTGGCGGGCTTGTCCGCAGGCGCTTCGGCGGGCTTCTCAGCGGGCTTGTCCTGCGCGACGCCGTCCTTGCCCTGGCGGGCACGCTGGAAGAAGGACTGCTTCTTGCCTTCGGCGGTCAGCTGCTTCTGCAACTTTTCCACTTCACGCTCAAGCTGGTTGATGCGCCAACGGGCCTTCATGAAGCGGGCCGTGCCGTGCATCTTGTCCCAGACCAGGAAACAGACGGACAGCAGCGCGCCCAGAGCAAAGGCGGCGATGAGCATGAAATAGAGGGGCAGGGGGATGGAGGACATGGGCTCCATGAAGAAGAGGTTCAGCGTCAGCACCATGTCCTGAGACAGGGCCGTCTGGTTTTGGAACAGAAAAACCAGCGCCAGAAAGATTGCCACAACCAGAATCAGGACTTTAAGAAAGCGCATAGCTCCTCCTCATGGCGCTTTTCGTTAAAAACAGGCCCGCAGGGCCTTGTACGTCTCGCGGATATGCTGGGGGACGGTACGCACGTCGTCCATGACGGCAATGAAGGATGAATCCCCGTTCCAGCGGGGCACAAGATGGAAGTGCAGGTGCTCGCCGATGCCCGCGCCGGCGGCCTTGCCGAGATTGAGCCCCACGTTGATGCCCTCGCAGTTGAAGTGCTGCTTGAGGATCCCGCTGCAGAGCTGTACAAGATCCATGATCTCATGGGTCTCCTCGCGGGAGAGCTCCGTCAGCTCGGATACATGGCGGAAGGGGCAGACCATGATATGCCCGTTATTGTAGGGATAACGGTTCATGATGACGAACGCGCGCCCGCCGCGGTGCAGGACAAGGCGCTCCTCGTCCTCTTCCGTGCTTTCCGGCAGACAGAACACGCAGGTATCGGGCTTCGGCCCCAGGATATATTCGATGCGCCACGGCGCCCAGAGCTGTTTCATGGTTGGTGACTATACACCTCCTCCGCGCTGAGGGCAAGCCCACAGGCCGATGCTCCCGACATGGCCGCAGGCCGTCCCCTAGAGCATGTCGACACAAATTTTACAAATAAATTCAGCAAATAAAGCAAAAACCCTCCACGCGCCGCTTGCCTTTGGGGGCGGGGTCGCCTCGTTTCCCAGACGCTTCCCTGGTAAAAGCGCGCTGGGGAAGGGATGGGGGGCTTGGGGGGAAGGGGAACCCCTCCCGCGCGAGGCGAGGGGGTCCCCTTCCCCCCAAACAGGCGACGAATAGCGTCAACAGGCCCTACGCGGGAGCGGCCTACTTCCGGCCGGCATCAGGCCCGGACTCGGCCGCTTCGTCCAGCGCTTCCTGCACGAGATCGCGCGCCAGCGCCCACTGCGCTTCGGGACTGACCGCCGTGCCGTTGAGCTTGGCGGCCAGCACCTGCCGCAGGATCTCGGTAAAGCGCGGGCCGGGCCGCAGGCCCAGAGCGATGAGGTCCGAGCCGCCGATATCCGCCTTTTCCTTGCGCCACTGGGTGATGTAGCGGGAAAAATTCTTCTGCAGGCCCTCTTCGTCCGTGGCCGCCATGAGGTAGAGCAAAAACTCCAGTTCAAGCCCTTCCAGCATCTTCCAGAAGTCGAAAACATCCGTATGGGCGTCGCTCTGCTTGCGCTGCCAGCTCTCCAGCCGGGAGCAGAGATAGCGCGCCTTTTCCCGCAGGTGGAAGACCGCCGCCCGCCGCTGCGGCGGCAGGCCGAAGCGTTCGTAGACGCTGCGGGCGTCCTCGTAATTGAGGTTGTGGCAAAGGGCCAGGAAATAGGCCAGCCAGTGCTGCACCGGTTCTTCCAGGTAAAGCAGATGGTACCAGCTCACCATCTCCCGCATGCGCATGAGGGTCTCCCGCCGGGTGGGCGTGAGCGCGAGCTGCGGGCTTATGGCCTTGAGCAGGCCCAGCTCCTCCATGCGGATGAAGCAGGCCGGCGGATTGGGCTCGGTGCACATGTGGCTGTATTCATGGTAGATGCGCGGGCTGCTCAACTTGTCCAGCAAGTTGAGTGACAGGACGTTCTTGATGAGCTTTTCCGCCGCCGGGTCAAGGTGGAAGCCGTAGCGCTGCTCAAAGCGCACGGCCCGCAGGCAGCGCGTGGGGTCTTCCACGAAGCTCAGGGTATGCAGGATGCGGATATTCCCGTCCTTGATGTCCCGCTGACCGCCGAAAAAGTCCACCATCTGCCCGTAGGGCGAGCAGTCCAGCCGGATGGCAAGGGCATTGATGGTGAAGTCCCGCCGGAACAGGTCCATCTTGATGGAAGAAAGCTCCACCGTGGGCAGGGCGGCGGGATACTCGTAGTATTCCAGCCGGGCCGTGGCCACGTCGATGCGCAGTTCCTCGCCGTCCGGGCCGGTATAGATGACCACCGAGGTCATGAACTTCTGATGCTCGCGCACGCGCCCGTCCAGAGCTTCGGCCAGCGCCTTGGCCAGCTCTATGCCGTTGCCCTCCACCACGAGGTCGATGTCCTCGTTGTCCCTGTCCAGCAGGATGTCGCGCACGAAGCCGCCCACCACATAGACGGGCAGGCCCAGCTTGCGCCCCAGATTGCCGGCCAGCTCCAGGATGGAACGCGTATGCGCCGAGAGCCTGTCGCGCATGAGCTTGGCCACATTGCGCGGCTTGATGACCGGCTGGTCGTTCTCCTTGAGCTGCACGGGCTCGTTGGCAAAGACGTTGATGAGGTCGGTACGCGTCACCACCCCGACGACCTCGTCATGCTCCACGATGGGCACGAGGCGCTGCCGCGCGCCCACGATGATAGCCGAAAGCTCGCTCAGCGGCGCATCCGGCGGCAGCAGGGTGGGGGTGCGGAGCATGTAGTTCTCCACCGTGAACTCGCCCAGCCCGTGCAGGCGGGCGCGAGAGGCCGTCTGCGCGTCGAGGAGGCCGCAGCAGCGGCGCGAGCCGGGCACGAAGACGGGCACGGCCTTGAGGCCGAAATGCAGCATGAGTTCGTCCGCCGCGCGGATGGTCTTGTCCGACTCGATGCCCACGGCCGGGGTGGACATGTAGTCCCTTGCGGTCTTGTCCTCTCCGAGCTGGCCGCGCAAATTGCGCACGATGGCGTCATGCACCTCGTTGAGCATCATGTTGCGTATGGAGGCCGAAGCCGCGTAGGCATGGCCGCCGCCGCCCAGCTCCGCGCAGACCGTCCCCACGTTGATGAGCTCCGTCCGGCTGCGGGCCACCACCTGGATGCGGTCTTCCATGCGGCCCACGGCAAACAGCACCGTGAACTTCTCCATCTCCATGAGCCGGTGGGCCAGATAAGCGAAATCGCCCAGGTAATGCTCCATCGAGGCCTCGGCGATGACCACGGGGATGCCGTTGATGGTGTAAGTGCGGGCCGATTCCAGCAGGCTGTTCAGGGCCCGCACATGCGCGCTGGTGAGCTCGTGCGCGGCCATGTCGTCGATGTCGTTGACGCGCATGCCCTGGGTCAGGAGCCAGGCGGCGCTCTCAAAGTCCAGCGGCGTGGTGGAAGAATAGGTGAACGAGCCGGTATCGCCGTAGATGCCGAGGCCGAGCAGGGTGGCCTCGTCCGCATCCAGTCGGATGTCGGCAACGGAAAGGGCCTTGACGATGAGGCTGGTCACCGCACCCACCTCGGCCCGGTGCGTCACCGTGGGCACCACATCGTCCCCGGAGTCGGGGTGGTGATCCCAGACCTCGATGCGCATCCCTTCCCGGTCCAGCAGACGGCCCACATGCTGCAGGCGGTCACGCTGCCGGGTATCCACCACCACAAGGCGCGTCACGGCGTCCCAGTCGATCTCGTCGCTCTCGCACAGCGAATAACGTTCCTTGTCCACAGAGGCCGCGATCTTCTGGAGGCCGCGTTCCTGCGTGCCCGGAAAAAGCAGGGCGCAGGGCGCATACAGATGCCGGACGGCCAGCATGGCGGCAAAGGCGTCGAAATCGGCATTGGCGTGGCAGGTCACAAGGGTGGGAACGGCTGTCATCGGGGCTGGCTCCGGGGGTGATGGGCACGATGGATGCTGCGCAGGCGTTCGGCCTGCACATGGGTATAGATCTCCGTGGCGCTGATGTCCGCATGCCCCAGCAGGACCTGGACGGAACGCAGATCGGCGCCGCCTTCCAAAAGATGGGTGGCAAAGGAATGTCGGAAGGTGTGCGGCGAGATCTCACGGCGGATGCCCGCCGTGAGCGCGTATTTCTTGATGGCTTTCCAGACGTACTGCCGCGTGAGGCCGTTGCCGGACCGATTGACGAAAAGCAGACGGCTGTTGGGCGAAAATTCGGGACGGCAGTGGGCGATGTAGTCCTGCAGGCGGGCCTGCGCCTCGGCATGCAGGGGCACCAGACGCTCCTTGCCGCCCTTGCCGAAGACCCGCACGAGCCCGCGCTGCAAATCGACATCATCCAGCGTCAGCCCGCAGACTTCCGAGACCCGCAGGCCCGCCGCATAGAGCACCTCCATGAGGCAGCGATCCCTCCGGCCGGACTTGTCACGCAGATCCGGCTGGGCAAGCAGGCGATCCATCTCCTCACGGCTCAACACCTCCGGCAGATACTGCGGCAGCCGGGGGCTTTCCAGCAGGGCGGCGGGATTGACCGGCAGCGCCTTCTCCTCCACGGCAAAGGCAAAAAAACTGCGCAGGGCCGACAAGCGCCGGGCCAGACTGCGCCCCGTGTTCTGCCGCGAGCGCAGCCAGGCCAGAAAGAGCATGATGTCCTGCTCGCCAAGCTGGAAGGTCCGCGGGGCGGCCCGGCCCATGCTCCACTCGTCCAGATAGAGGAGGAAGAGCTCCATGTCCTGCCGGTAGGCCTCCACGGTCCGCACGGAAAGGCCCCGCTCGGCCAGCAGGGCATTGGCCCACACAGGGACGAGGCGCGCCAGCGTGTCGCGCAGCTCCGTGAAGGGGACGGCAGGGGAGGCGATGCGTTTCTCCATCTCCCTATGGTAGCCTGCCTCCGCCGGAGGGGCAAGCCTCCCATGCTTTGACAGGCCTGTCCGTTGTGCGTTATTTTTTAACGATGTCATCCATTACCGAACTGCCTGTCTATGTGAGCCTCGGCTCCAACACGCCCGACGCCGCGCACATGCTCGACGCCGCCAGCGCCGCGCTGGAGCGGCTGGAAGGCCTGCGCCTCGTGCGGGCCGCCTCCCGCTACACCACCGAGCCGCAGGGCTATGCGCAGCAGCCGTGGTTCGAAAATACCGTGCTGGAGCTGGCTGTGGACGCGGGCCGCTGGCAGGCGCGCGAGTTGCTGGCCGCCATGCTGGGCATGGAAGCGGCGCTGGGGAGACGGCGTGACCCGGATCTGCGCTTCGGCCCGCGCAGCATCGACATGGACCTGCTCCTTTTCGGCGCCGAAACAAGCGCGGACATCCATTGCCTGCTGCCGCACCCGCGCATGTGCGAGCGGGCCTTCGTGCTCGTGCCGCTGGCGGAGCTGGCGCCGGATCTCATGGTCAACGGACGCAGCGTCGCCCAATGGCTGGACAGCCTCGCCTGGCGCAGGGAAGGGCGGGCAATTTTTCAGTGACCTTTCGGCAGGCCTGTGCTACACAGGGGCATTGCCGCGCTGCCCGCGCCGCATCCCACCGTTAAGGAGTATCTATGTGGAAATGGCTTATCCTGGCCGTGGCGGTCTATGTGCTCTACCGCATGTTTGCCAATGACATCCTGAAAAAGAAGCAGGCGGACAAGAAGGAAGACACCGCCGAGATGGAACGCAAGGTCGCCGCCGGCGAGATGGTCAAGGACCCCGAATGCGGGGCCTACGTCTCCGTGGACGACAGCATCACCGTGCGGGACGGCGAAAAGGTCTACCGCTTCTGCAGCTATGACTGCCGTGACAAGTTCCTCAAGCGCCTCCAGGAAGGCGGCCGGGAACTGCCCGCCAGAGAGGACTAACCCCTCGCAGCCGCAAGCGGGGCATGCCTTTTCCGAAAGGTCCCGCCCGCGCGGCCGGTTTTCCCGTGCCGCTCCCTCTCCCTTCCTCCGTGCCGGAAGGGAGCTGGCAGGAGAAAAGGGCGGTCTTTCCCTCTGGTACGGACGGCCCCTACACGCAAGCGGCGCTGCCGGAGATGGCAGCGCCGCTTTTTTCATGGATCTCCCGCCGCAGGCCCGGACGCCCGGCGAAACCAGAGCATTTTGCGGTTGAAACGCAAAGCGTTTCAACCCATACGGCCTGTCGTTTCGCGGGAAAAACCCGGTTTTTCCGCTGGGTTTCGGCCGGGCGGCGCTGTTAGTGCCGCCGCGCATTTTGCCTTTTTCAAAGACAAAATGCGCTAGTTGCCCTGGGGCTGTTTGTAGGCGATGCAGTCCACCTCCACGCGCAGATCGCTCATCATGGCCGCCTGCACGCACACTCTGGCCGGTGCGTGTTCCGCCGTGAAATACTGGGCGTAAACCTTGTTGAAGCCGGCGAAATCACGCGGATCATCCAGAAAGACCGTGACGCGCACCACATCCTCAAGGCCATAGCCCGCCAGCTCCAGCGCCGCCTTGAGATTGTCCAGCGCCACGCGGGCCTGCACGCTGATGCTGCCGCTCACGATCTCCCCGGAAGCGTCACGGGGGACCTGCCCGCTGACGAACAGCCAGCCGTCAGCCGCGACCGCCTTGGCAAAGGGAAGGGCGCCGGGAGCCGTTGGGATGCCGAATCGTTGGATGGACATGAGGTTTCTCCTTTCTTTTGAGATTTATTTTATAAAATATTTCATAAAAAATGGAGACGGCGGGAAAAAGGCCGCTCACGCGGCCTTGATCCCTCGTATCCGCCGTGCCGGGACGCGTCAGCGGCACGCCGCTGCGTCACGCCGTCCCGTCGCCGACGGGCGTTCGGCTAGTTGATGTCCCAGTCCAGACCGAAGGTATCGTGCAGGATGCGCACGGCAAGCTCCACGTACTTTTCCTGGATGAGGATGGTGATCTTGATCTCCGAGGTGCTGATCATCAGGATATTGATGCCTTCCTGCGTGAGGGCGGCAAAGGCCCGCGCGGCCACGCCGGAGTGATTGCGCATGCCCACGCCGATGGCCGAGACCTTGGCCACGTTGACGTCGTGCACCACTTCGGAAGCGCCGATCTTCCGGGCGACCTCGTCCATGATGGCCAGGGTCTGGTTGAGATCCTTGCGGGACACGGTGAAGGTGATGTCCGTGTGACCGTCAAGGCTCGTGTTCTGCACGATCATGTCCACCAGTACGCCCTTTTCGGAGAGCGGGCCAAAAACGGCGGCCGCGATGCCGGGCACGTCCGGCACTTCATGCAGGGTCACGCGGGCCTGGTCCTTGTCGTAGGCGATGCCGGATACAAGAAGAGCTTCCATGCTCGAATCCTCCTGGGTAACTAGGGTGCCGGGATCATCCGTGAAGGTCGAGCGCACCCGTACCGGCACTTTGTACTTTTTGGCAAATTCCACGGAACGAATGTGCAGCACCTTGGCCCCCATGCTCGCCATTTCGAGCATCTCCTCGTAGGCCACGCGATCCATCTTGCGCGCGGTGGAGCAAATGTTGGGGTCAGTGGTGTAGACGCCGTCCACATCCGTATAGATCTCGCATTCCACGGAACCGAGCGCCGCGGCAAGGGCCACGGCGGAGGTATCCGAACCGCCCCGGCCCAGCGTGGTGATGCGCCCGTCTTCGGTGCACCCCTGAAAACCGGCCACGACCAGCACATCGTATTCTTCCAGAGCGGCACGCAGCTTCGCGCTGTCGATATCCGTGATGCGCGCCCGGCCGTAGTCGTCATCCGTGGTCATGGGAATCTGCCAGCCCAGAAGGGAACGCGCGCGAACGCCCGCGTCCTTGAGCAGCATGGTGAACAGGGCGATGGACACCTGTTCCCCGGTGGAAACCAGCACATCGCATTCGGCCTTGTCCGGCGTACCGGACCATTCATCCGCCAGGGCGAGCAGGCGGTTCGTCTCTCCCGAACGGGCAGACAGCACCACCACCATCTTGTTGCCCCTGGCCAAACCGGCAAGGACCTTTTCACGAACCTTTTTCATGCACTCCAGATCAGCTACCGAAGTGCCGCCAAATTTTTGCACGAGAATCTTCATGCCACTCTCACGCCACCTGACTGCAACAAGTGAATCACAGGGCAACAGGATCGACCCCTTGCAGGCTGGGCCATCCCTCTTGCAGCCGTTCAACCAGACGCCGTGCGGCCGGGCCCCTGGCCCGCAGCGTCACAAGGTGTTTGTCTTCGCATGAGTTCAGGCAGATGTCCAGATATTCCTTGGGCAGATCCGCCTCCGGCAGGGCCTCTCCCCATTCCACGAAGCAGAGGCTCTCCCCGTCGTCCAGCGCATCCCACAACTCATCGGGCGCGCCGGCAGGGCAGCGGTACAGGTCGGCATGCAGGACGGGCGGGCTCGTGGGATAGCTGTTGCAGAGGGTGAAGGTCGGGCTGGAGATCTCCGCCCTGTCGCCGCCGGGCAACGATTCCACCACGGCGCGGGTGAGCGTGGTCTTGCCGCTGCCCAGATCCCCGTGCAGCAGACAGAGCCGCACGGCAGGATCTTCCCGCAACGCCGCGGCCAGCAGACGCCCCAGACGCCGGGTGTCGTCAAGGGAAGCAAGCGTTAGCGACCATTCGTTCAGCATATCCCGTCTTCTCCTGTGCCGGCCCGGCGTCCGTCGTGCCCGGCATGCACGGACGGCAGCACGTCGGCCAGTTCATGCGCCAGATTGCCGCGCGCCGGGTAGCGTTCCGCCACGGCCCGGCCGGCCAGGGCGTGCCAGCTCACGCCCACGGCGGCAAGGGTCAGGGCATCCACGGGACAGTCGCTTTCCGGCGTCGGGGCGGGGTGGGCCGCCCGACGGGCCAGCAAGGCCCCCATGCAGCCCGCCAGCACGTCGCCGCTGCCGCCCACGGCCAAGGACGGCACGTCCCAGGGACTCACGCAGACAGGCCGCAGGCGTTGCGCCCGCTGCTGCCCGATAAGGGTCCCCGCGCCCTTGAGCACCACGCAGGCGGGCGTCAGGGCGCACAGGGCCCGCAGGGCGTGCAGGCGGTCCGCCTGCACCTGGGCGGCCGTCGTGCCCAGCAGGGCCGCCGCCTCGCCCGGATGCGGCGTGAGCACATCCTGCTCCCGCAGCTCCCGCAACAGCGCAGGCTCGCGGGAGAGCAGCACCAGCGCGTCCGCATCCAGCACGGCACAGGGCCGCTCCGCGCAGGCAAGCAGGGCGCGCAGCAGGGCCTGCGCCGCTTCGCTGCGTCCCATGCCCGGCCCGATGACCAGCGCCTGCACCCTGTCCATACTCCCTTCCAGCAGCAGCCGCAGATTGCCCGACGGCAGCGACGGCCACAGGCCCGGAGCGCTCCCCGGCATCTCCCGCACCATGATCTCCGCCAAGCCGTTGCGGACGGCAAGACCATTGCCGCAAGGCACGAGCGCCCCCGCCAGTCCGGCCCCGGCCCGCAGGGCGGCCCGTGCGGCAAGGTGGGCCGCGCCGGACAGATCCTCCGCTCCGCCCACCACCAGCACATGCCCGTAGGAATTCTTGTAGCCCTGCGGCCGGTAGGGCGGCAGATGCCCCAGGATGCCGGCGTCGAGCAGGCGGGCGGAGCAGGGCGCCGTACGGCGCACCGCCAGCGGGATGCCGATGGGCAGGGTGATCAGACGGCCCGTGAAGGGCGCGCTTTCCGGCAGCACGAGGCCGAATTTGGCGGCCTCGAAGGTCACCGTGGCGTGGGCGCGCACGGCTTCCGGCTGCGGGCGGCCGCTTGCGGCATCGAGCCCGGAGGGCACATCCAGCGCAAGGACGAAAGCCTCACGCCGCAGGGCATTGATGTGGCGGACAAGGGCGAGCATCTCCGGCCGCAGCTCTCCGTGAAAACCCGTGCCGAGCAGCCCGTCCACCACCAGATGCGGCATCTCCTGCCCCTTGCGGCCCTCAGCGGCAAGGCAGCGCCCCACCGGCAGGAAGGAAACGCCGCAGCGGCGCGCCATGCGCACATGCTGACCGCACGCCCCTCGGTACTGTCCCAGAGGCCGCGTATGCCAGACGGTGGGCACGGCCCCCGCATCCAGCAGGTGACGCGCCAGCGCGGCGGCGTCGCCGCCGTTGTTGCCGCTGCCCATGAACAGCCAGACCCGGCGGCCCGCCAGCGGCACGCGGCAGAGTTCCAGCGCCCGCAGGGCCGCGCGCGAGGCATTTTCCATGAGCATGACTTCCGGCAGGCCCAGCGCAAAGGACGCTTCGTCCCATTGCCGCATCTCGTCCGGCAGCGGCAGGGGAGGCAGGGTGGACATGACCATATTTATTTCTCCAGGATGACGACCGCCACGGCGTACCGCCGCTCATGGCTGATGGAAACGTGCAGGCTCCGCGCTCCGATCTGCCGCTGGCGCACGAGGGCCTGCCCCGCAAAGGAGAGGCACGGCCTGCCGCCGGCATCGGCGAGGATCTCCACATCATGCAGGCCGATGCCCGCGCTGAAGCCTGTGCCCAGCGCCTTGACCGCGGCCTCCTTGGCGGCGAAGCGCCCGGCAAGGCGGACGGCGGGCGGCAGGCCGCCGGTGGGGGCGAGCAGGGCAAGTTCCGCGGGGCTGAGGATCTTGGCGGCGTAGCGCGGACCGAAACGATCCAGCCCGGCGGAAACGCGCTCCACCTCCACTATATCGGTCCCCATGCCTACCAGCATACAGCATCCCCTTCGTCCGGGCCGCCCGGCGCATCACCTGCCGCATTGCCCATTCCGAAAAAAAAACGTAGAATACCCTGCGCATTTGAACGTATCCCTTTACCGGCGTCAAGCGGCCCGGCCGATGACGCCACACAGGAGCAAGAATGAGACTTTGCATCGTGGGAACAGGCTATGTGGGCCTTGTCAGCGCCGCCTGTTTCGCCGAAATGGGCAATACTGTCGTTTGTGTGGACGTCAATCCCGCCGTGGTGGCCAAACTCAATGCGGGCAAGGTGCATATCTTCGAGCCGGGGCTGGAAGACATGGTACAGCGCAGCCGCGCGGACGGACGCCTGACCTTCACGACCAGCCTTGAAGAAGGCCTTGCCGAAGCCGAATGCGCCTTCATCTGCGTGGGCACGCCTCCCGGAGAGGATGGTTCCTGCGATCTGCACTATGTGGAGCAGGTGGCCACGGCCATCGGCAACCACATGCAGCATGAGCTCGTGGTGGTGGACAAATCCACCGTGCCCGTGGGCACGGCCGACCGCGTGCGCACCCTCATCGGCGAGGCGCTTGAACGACGCGGGCTCAACATCCCCTTCGAGGTGGTGTCCAACCCCGAATTCCTCAAGGAAGGGGACGCCATCAGCGACTTCATGAAGCCTGACCGCGTGGTGCTAGGCACGGAGTCCGAAAAGGCCGCGGATCTGATGCGCGAGCTCTATGCTCCCTTTGCCCGCACGCGGGACAAGCTCATCGTCATGGGCGTCCGCAGTGCGGAAATGACCAAGTACGCCGCCAACTGCATGCTGGCCACCAAGATCTCCTTCATCAACGAGATCGCCACCATCTGCGAGCGGGTGGGGGCCGACGTGCGCGACGTGCGCACGGGCATCGGTTCGGATTCGCGCATCGGCTACCAGTTCATCTACCCCGGCGTGGGCTACGGGGGGTCCTGCTTCCCCAAGGACGTCAAGGCCCTTATCCATACGGCCGAACATGCCGGCGTCACCCCGACGCTGCTGCATGCCGTCGAATCCGTCAACGCCCGGCAGAAACGCCATATGGCCGAACGCATCAAGGAATACTTCGCGCCGCAGGGCGGCGTGAAGGGCAAGACGCTGGCCGTCTGGGGGCTGGCCTTCAAGGCCAATACCGACGACATGCGGGAAGCCGCCGCCATCAGCATCATCTCCGCCCTGACGGCCGAAGGCATGCGCATCCGCGCCTTTGACCCGGTGGCGGCCGACAATGCGCGCACCATCTTTGCGGACAATCCGCTGGTGGAGATTTGCGACGAGCAGTACGCCGTCTGCGACGGCGCGCAGGCCCTGCTGGTCGTCACCGAATGGAACCAGTTCCGGAACCCGGACTTCCAGCGCATCCGTAGTCTGCTGACCGCGCCGCTGCTCTTTGACGGGCGCAACCTCTATTCTCCCTCGGCCATGGCCGAACGCGGCTTCGCCTATTTCTGCATCGGCAGGAAGAGCGACGCCTGCTAGAGCATTTTCAGTTTGAAACAAGGCAACATGCTCTAGACTATCAACACTATTGCTGCTTGTTTTTGGGGGGAGGGGAACCCCCTCGCCTAGCGCGAGAGGGGGTTCCCCTCCCCCCAAGCCCCCCACCCTTCCCCCTGCGCGCTTTTTTCAGGGGGCAGTCTGTGAGGCGCCGGCATCCGCAACGATACCAGCGTCATTCATCGACAGCAGGGAAAGAGGCTCCCCTCCCCCCAGTGACTTTTCTCAGGAAAGAGACATGGCGCGGACTTCAGGCGCAAAGGCGGACGAGCAGGTAGCTGCCCCAGACAAGCGCAATGAGGATCTGTGCGGTCAGCTGGGCGGCGCTGCCCATGTCCTTGGCTTTCTTGGCCAGAGGGTGCCATTCCGGCGAGATGCGGTCCACCACGTTTTCGATGGCGCTGTTGCACAATTCCACCACGACGGCAAGCGCCAGCGGCAGTATGAGCAGGATGCCCTCCGCCCAGGTGCGGCAGAGCAGCACAGCCAGGATGAGTCCCGGTCCGCACAGGCAGACGATCTGGCGGAAGGCCTGCTCGTCCTTCCAGGCGGCGCGGTAACCGTCCAGAGAATAGCGCAGGGCGTTGCGCAGGCGGACAAGGCCTGTGCGGCCCTTGAGATCGTTGCGGAATGGGGCGGTAGGTTCGGACATGGGCGTACGCAAAAGGGCTGTGCGGCCGGAACGTGTCCTGTAGAGCGGACGTCGTGCCGCACGCAGGGCTTTGGCGCAGGGCGGGAGCGCGCCGCTGTGGCCGTCGTGATGAAACCGCTCAAGGTGTAGCATGAGCGATGCCGGGGGACAAGAGAATGGCGGATCATGAAGAACGACTGACGCGGCTGGAAGAAGGCATGTACTTTCAGGAGCAGCGCCTGGAGGCCCTGCACGAAGCGCTGGTGCAGCAGCAGCGCCAGCTCGACGACATGGAGCGCCGGCTTGCGGAAGCCTGCCAGCTGCTGCGCCTCATGCGCGAGCAGTTGAGCGAACAGGGGAATGGCCCGGCAAACGAGCTGCCGCCGCACTACATGCCGGAGCGGTATTAGCGCGTTTTCGTCTCCATACGAAAGCGCCGTTCAGCGTCCGCCATACGCTTTCCCTGGTCCCGCATCAGGCAGGAAGCTCTCCTCCGCCTCTCTGCCCTTCTCTTCCCAGCCAGGGGCAGAAGTCGAGGGCTTCCGGCGTCCATCCCGGGCCGTTGCCCCGATCCGACGCGTGCAAAAAAAGCGGCGGCAGTAGGCGGCAGTCCGCGGCCGCATCCCGGCGGGCTTCCACCAACAGGCGGAGCGCAGGCTGCTGCCGGTCTGGATGGACGGGCAGCAGACGCCGCAGCCCCAGCCGGGCGGCGGACAGGGCGGACAGCAGGCGGCTGATCTCCCCGGCCGGAAAAATGGCGTAAAATCGCCCATGATGCGGCAGAAGGAGCGAGGCGGCCCGGCAGAACACGCTCAGGGCCTTGGGGCCAACTTCTCTGAGGTTTTCCGCATCCGTATGGGGCGCGGAGCGCAGGGCCTGCTCCCTGAGCGGCTGCGCGGCCCGTCTGCCCGGCAGATCATATGGCGGATTGGCCAGCACCGCGCCGAAAGTCCCCTGCCCGCAATGCCGCAAGCACGCGGGATCCCCCACATCACCCCGGACAAAACGGCAGGAGGTCAGCCCCAGCCGTTCCGCATTCAGGCGGGCGGCGGCGCAAAGCTCTTCCTTGTCGTCCACCCCCAGCGCCTGCGATGGCGGCCGCGTCAGAGTTGGATGCAGCAGCAGGGCAAAAAGCGCCGCCCCGCAGCCGCTGCCCAGCTCGGCCACAGCCGGGACGGCAGCCTTCTCCCCCAGGCAGCGGGCGGCCCAGGCCCCCAGCAGCAGAGCATCCGCGCCGAAGCGGTACGCACCCGGCGGCTGTTGCAGTCCGCGGGGGAAGGCGGCACGCGCCGCGGCAACGGAGGCGGAGAGGCAGCAGTCGGACATGGGTGGTGTTGCGAAGAAAAAGAGGGCGCTGGAGCTATCCGCCGTCCCCTGAGGAAAGCGCGCTGGGGAAGGGATGGGGGGCTTGGAGGGAAGGGGGACCCCTCCCGCGCGAGGCGAGGGATCCCCCTCCCCCCCAAAGAGAGCTACAGCAAGGCTCCTTCCCAGTTGAAGAGACCGGGACGGCGGGCTTCCGGCAGGCCTTGCGGCACGTGTTCATCCAGCCGGGCAAAGAAGCTGTAGCCCGCGGCTTGCAGTTCCTGCCGCTGTTCGCTGAGATCCAGCGGCCAGCCGGGATATATCCAGATATTGCCGCCGTAGTTGCGGGCCCAGAAGACCTCTCCCTTGGGGCTCATGAACGGCTCGTTGGGCTTGATGCCCAGCAGGCCGAAGCGGCTGATCCCCACGGGCCAGAAGCCGGAAAGCACCATGCCCAGCGGCAGCGGGCTCTGCTTCGGCAGAGCGAGGTAATCCTCCCGCGAGAGTTCCGGGCTGACGTAGGCGGCGGCAAAGCCCATGTCCCGCAAGACCGCAAGCGCCGCCACGTTGGCGGCATTGCAGAAGGGCCCGGCCACGAGGTCGAGCTCCACGCCCTTGAGGTCTGTCGGGAAGAGATCCTTCTGCCAGGGAGCATTGCAGACGAAGTGCCGCGCGCCTTCCCGGCAGAGCCGTTCGATGCGCCGCCGCACGCCCTCCTCTTCTTCGGGCCAGATGACGGGCGGCAGCCACCAGCTGATGCGTGGGGCCACGGTCCGCGAAATGTCCGCCGTGCGCGGCGAAAGCCAGAGACCGGTGATCTGCTGCCTGCTGCCGCGCGTTTCCCGTCCTTGCGGCAGGCTGGGCCGCACCACCGTATCGGGCCGGGGCGACGGCTTGACCGCGGGGGGGAAGACAGGGGCCTTTTCCACGGCCCGGCTTTCCCGTGCGGGCAGCGCGGCGAGGCGGTCCTGCCATTCCCGCAGCAGCGCCATGAGTTCCGGCTCCCGCCGGTCGATGAGGAAGACCGGCGTCCCGGCCTTGGGCGTTTTGTGCCGGGGCAGGCGCAGGAGCAGGGTCCCGGCCTTGGGGATGCGTCGCGTCACCGGCAGGGTGGCGTGCCAGCGCTCGTCTTCCACGCCCACGCGCAGGTAGTCCTGCGGCAGGAGCTCGAAATGCGGCTTGAGGGTGACGCGACCGTCCTGCTCGATGCGGATCTTGCCCGCCAGCAGGCCGGAACTCGTCATGCCGGAGGGCGACGTGGGGATGGTGTTGTCCTTCTGCGGCAGGAAGCGCGCGCGGGTGCCGGGCCGTCCCAGCGCCATCTGGAGGATCTCCTCGGCGTCCTTGCGGGCCTGGGCATCGCCGGGATTGTCGCGCAGCATGCGGTAGGCCGTCACCACGTGGTAGACGTAATGCGGGCCCTTCTTGCGGCCTTCGATCTTCCACGACACGAGGTGCGGGATATGGAGCAGCGTCTTGGCCAGCACATCCAGCGACAGGTCGAGACAGGAGAAGAAGCGCCCTTCCCGGCCCTTGCCCGGCGAGCGGCGCTGATCGCGCTCGCGGCCTTGCGGTTGCAATTCCCGCAGCGGACGCCCCTTGCGGCGGGCCTCTTCCAGCGCGTTCTGCTGCTCGGCCTGCCGGAGCAGCGCCGCGGCGGCGGAACCGCCCTGCCGGTAGACGCGGCGGCAGGGCTGCACGCAGCGGCCGCGCAGGCCGCTTTTGCCGCCCATGTAGCTGGACCAGTAGCAGCGCCCGGAAACGCAGTAGCAGAGCGCGCCGTGGATGAAGCATTCCAAGTCGAGCCCGTCGGGGCAGGCCTCGCCCATGAGGCGGATCTCGTCGATGGAGAGTTCACGCGGCAGGATGACGCGGCTCGCGCCCAGCGCCTTTGCGGTCAGCAGGCTTTGCGGGCTGGTGAGATTGGCCAGCGTGGAGAGGAAGAGCCCTCCCTCGAAACCGGCCTGCCGGGCTATGTCCACAAAGGCCAGGTCCTGCACGATGAGCCCGTCCGGCTTCACCTGCCGGGCCAGCCGGTGGATGAGGCGGTAGGCGGCCGCCGGTTCGCCGGGTTTGACCAGCGTATTCATGGCCACATAGACGCGGGCCTGTTCGCTGTGGGCAAGGTCGGTCAGACGGGAGAGTTCGGTCAGGCTGAAGTTCTCCGCCTGCATACGGGCGGAAAAATGCTTGAGGCCCAGATAGATGGCGTCGGCTCCGGCGGCAAGGCCCGCCAGGAAGGAGGGCGTATCGCCGGCCGGGGCCAGGATCTCGGGGCGCTGCGGCGTGGGCAGGGGGAGGTCATGCATAGTTATAATATTCCTTGAACCAGCTCACGAACTTCGCCATGCCCTCTTTCAGCGGGGTCAGAGGCGCAAAGCCCGTGGCGGCGGCAAGATCGTCTATGTCGGCCCAGGTCGCCCGCACGTCGCCGGGCTGCATGGGCAAAAGTTCCCGCCGGGCCTTGCGGCCGAGGGCCTCTTCCAGCGCGGCGATGAAGTCGTTGAGCTCCACGGTCCGGTTGTTGCCGATATTGTAGATGCGCCACGGGGCGCTGCTGGTGGCGGGGTCGGGCGCGGCGGCATCCCATTGCGGATCGGGACGGGCCGCCAGCGGCAGCAGGCGCACCATGCCTTCCACGATGTCGTCGATGTAGGTGAAATCCCGGCGCATGCGGCCTTCATTGAAGACCTTGATGGGCTCGTCCCGCATGATGGCATGGGCAAAGAGCTGGAGAGCCATGTCCGGCCTGCCCCAGGGCCCGTAGACCGTGAAGAAGCGCAGGCCCGTGCAGGGCAGCCCGTAAAGATGGGCGTAGGAATGGGCCATGAGCTCATTGCTCTTCTTGGTGGCGGCGTAGAGGCTCACCGGATGGTTGACCGCGGCGTGTTCGGAATAGGGCTGATGCGTGTTCAGACCGTATACCGATGAGGAGGAGGCAAAGACGAGGTGCTCCACCTTGTGGTGGCGGCAGCCTTCCAGCACGTTGCCGAAGCCCACCAGGTTGGAGCTGATGTAGGAGGCCGGATTCTGCAGGCTGTAACGCACCCCGGCCTGCGCGGCCAGGTTGACCACGTGGCTGAAGCCTTCGGCCGCAAAGAGCTTTTCCATGCTTGCGCCGTCGGCAAGATCCGCCTCGACGAAGCGGAAGCCGGGCCGCCCTTCCAGCCGGGCCAGCCGGTCCCGTTTGAGCTGCACGTCATAGTAATCGTTACAGTTGTCCAGCCCCACGACGCTGTGACCGCCCGTCACGAGCCGTTGCGCGAGGTGGTAGCCGATGAAGCCGGCAGCGCCGGTGACTAGCACATGCATGGTCTTGCTCCTCCTCCCTGACAGTATGCCAGAAGATGTGCAGGAGCAAGCGGCTTTCTACGCCGCCTTGTCGCTTGCGGGGAATTCTGCTACAGCCTGATACATGAAAAAAACCGTATCATCTGCCGCGTCCAAGGGCTCCCACTGGGCGGAAAGCCGCCATAAGGACATCATCATCTACCTGCTCGTGGCCATCTTCCTGCTGGAGCTGGCCGTGGGCGGGGCATCCGCCATCTACGGCATCATGCATGCCGAACCCGTCGAGCCCGGCGGGCCGCCCCTGCCGCGCTTTCCCTGGCTGGGCTGGGGCCTGTCCGCCCTGCTGCTGCCCGTGGGCCTTCTGCTGATCCTGCATCTTTCCGGCCTGCTCGTGGCCCGTACGCTGGAGCGTCCGGCCGGGGGCGAGCAAGGGGCCGACGGCCAGACTCCAGGTCAGCCTTCCGGCCAGACGGCCGCATCGCCCCTGCCGCCGCACGTGGAGCGCTTCTACAGCATCGTTCGCCATGCGCCCACGGTGGTCATCCTGCTTTCCCTGCTGATCTTCGGCGGCCTGCTGCTCTTCGTGGACGGGCTGATGGAGACGCTCGGCCGTCTGGGCGGCGCGATGATGGTCTATCTGCCCTGGATCGTGGGCGGGCTCGTCATCTTCCTCACCGTTTGCTATGTGACCCGGCAGTTCTTCCTTTACCGGCATCATCAGATGGAGCGGGAATACGCCTTCCGGCAGGCCGTGCTGGAGCGTACCGGCATCATCCTGCTGCCTGACGGCAAGACGCCGCTGGAGATCCCGCCCGCGGCCCTCAATGCCCTGCCCGCCGGGGATCAGCCTGACGCGGGCCCCGCGGGCCAGCCCTGCATCCCGGCTGCGGGGGGCTCTTCGGATGTCCCCCCTGCCCGACCGTCCGGCCCGGCCGCGCCGGACGATGAGGCGGACGATATCGTGGACGCCGACATCTCCCCCGCCGCCCCGGCGGATGACGGCAAAACAGCCTGAGCGCCGAATGGAGCCGACATCCATGATGCAGCGAACCGATACATGTCTGAATGCCAGCGAGCGGAAGGAGCGTTTTTTGCACATTTGCGTGGTATTGGCGTTGGTGTGCACGTTCCTTTTTACCGTGTTCTGCTTCCACTTTTTTGTCGAGTGTACACGCCTGGCCCCGCAAATATCGGGCGGCTATCTGGAGAGGTTCGGTGCCGCTTTCCGCTGTCTCCTGGCAGCCGGCTGCGGAGACGTCGAAGCGCAGGCCCGTCTGGGCGAGCTGTACGCCAAGGGCAAGAACTGCAATTTTCGTCCATATGAGGAAAAATCGCTGGCCTGGTACCGCAAGGCTGCCGAGCAAGGCCATGCCGGAGCCCAGTTCGCCGTGGGTGAAGCCTGCAGAAACGGAAGCGGGACGGAGCTGGACAGGGTGGCGGCGGCCGGCTGGTATCGCAAGGCGGCGGAACAAGGACACGCCGAAGCTCAGTACCGCCTGGCCCTCATGTACCATGACGGCAACGACATACCGAGAGACAAGGACGAAGCCCTCCGGTGGTATCGCAAGGCGGCGGAACAGGGACACGCCGAAGCCCAGTACCGTCTGGCCCTCATGTACCATGACGGCGATGGCGTACCCATGGACAAGGCCGAAGTCATCCGTCTGTTCCGCATGGCGGCTAAGGGAGGAGATGCCGAGGCTCTGTGGCGTCTCGGCAAGATGTATGAAAAAGGCGACGGCCTGCCGCAGGACAGGGAGAAGGCGCTCCGCTTCTTCCAGAATGCCGCCAGCCGTCTGCATGGTGGAGCCCAGTTCGCTCTGGGCATGGCCTACGCTTTGGGCGACGGCCTGCCGCAGAGCGATGGATCGGCGCTGTACTGGATCATTTCCGCGCTGGAAATGAGGACGGCTCTGCAGCATACCTATTTTGCCGATATCGAGGACGCGCGGCTCAGGGCAGAGATGGTCAGCTGGGTCCGCAGGATGGCGGAACTGGGGTACGCCACGGCCCAAGTCATCCTGGGCAGCATGTATGCCTGTGGAGACGGCGTGCCGCAGGACAAGAACGAAGCTGTCCTCTGGCTCCGGAAGGCCAGGGATCAGACAAGAGATGGTCGTGCCCGCGATCGTGCCCGCGCCCTTCTGGCGGCGTCGGCGCTTGAAGGCTACGTTCTGCCGCAGGACAAGGCGGGGCAACAGCCGGGCGGGACGTCAGGCCCGGGGCCCGGATGGCTTCCCTCCGCCGCGCCGGAGCTCCCGTTCCTTCCCGATGACCCGGATGTCCCGGATGTCCCGGATCCCCCGGATGCCCCGGAGTTCTCGGAGGGTGCGTACTTTCTTGGGAGATTGCCCCCGGAAAGTTGACGGAGGGCTTGCCCAAAAAGAAAGCCCCATGACGGTTGTTCCGCACGATCGACCTCAACGACGAGGAACTGGCATGGGGCAAAAAGGCTAAATGCGAGGCGGCGGCACAGCGCCGCCCGGCCGAAACCAAGCGAAAAAACGGCGTTTTTTCCGCAAAACGACAGGCCGTATGGTTTGAAACGCGCAGCGTTTCAAACGGAAATTGCTCCAGAGCGCTCGCTGGGAAGAGATGCCGCAGGCGGGGATGCCCTCCCCTGCCCCGGTGGATGACGGCAAAACGAACTGAACACCGAACAGGGAGATATTTCATGGGTCCGCAACGATCCTTCCCGCCCCGGCGGAAAGAGAACACCGGCCTGCCGGAAAGCGGGAGCACTGGCGCACTGCGGAGCATGCTGCTCGTAGTCGCCCTTGCCGTTATCGCTTTCGGCCTTTTCGTTAAAAGCGGTCAGCCGCCGGAGATGGACGGCGACCAGACGGAGGTCGTACGTCTTGCGGAACAGCAGGCGCCCGCTCCGCAGGAAGAGACGACGCTGCCGGACTCCGACAGCGATGACGACACAGGGCTGGAGCGCAGGCTGCTGGCTGAAGCTGGACGGGGCAACGCCGAAGCTCAGTACCAGCTGGGCTTGTTCTATGCCGCCAATGGTGATCTGCAAGACGACCGCTCTGTGGCGAAATGCGCCTTCTGGATGCGCAAGGCGGCGGAACGGGGGTATGCTGAAGCGCAGGATCTGCTGAGCTTCATGTATACCGGCGAGGAGGTCCCGCCGCAGAACAGGAAGGGAGCGCTCCGCAGGTACGACGAGATCGTCCGGAAAGGTGATCCCGTGGCGCTGATCGGCTTGAGGCTGATGCATCTGGATGGCGACGCGGGGCAGCCGGACAGGGAAAGGACGGCTGTGTATCTTCTTGAGGCGGCCAGGACAGCAGCTGGCGTCAAGGGAGCGTCCCGGGATGATCTTTCCGCAGCCTTTCTTTATCTTTCTCTGTACAAGATGACGCTGGTGGGCGGTAAGCCGTCAGCCGAAGCCGTTGCGCTGGAAAGGGAACTGGAGCGGCAGCTGACGCCTGAAGAACGGGCCGAGGGCCGGCGGAAAGCGGAAAAGATGCTGAAAGAGCGCGACCGGAGAGCGTCCTGACCGCCTCCCCTGCCGTGCCCGCAGGAAAGGGACATGGCTGCCGGCCCCGGCGGCGATCCTGCCGAACGGAACATCCAGACTGCAAGGAAGGAGCGGCATGCCGCAAGAAAACGATACCACGACGCAACGTGCGAACAAGGGCGGCACGCTGTCCTTGCGGAGGGTCCTTGCGACCGCCGCCGCGCTTCCCCGTGCCGTCCTCAGCCTCAGAACCCTTTTCACGAAGAAGGAAGACAGGCCCCTGCCTCAGCGCACGCTGCTGGCGGCGGCCATATGCCTCCCCCTTGCCGCCATCTGCCTCAGCACCGTTACCGAAAACGCGTTTTTCATCCTGGGGGAGGAGCGCGGTCGCGGGATGGACAAGGCCTATGCCGCCCTCCGTTGCCGCCTGTCAGCCGGACTGGGAGACGTCGAAGCGCAGGTCCGTTTGGCCAAGCTGTACGCCGAAGGCCACGGCCTGCCCCGGGATGAGGAAAAATCGCTGTTCTGGTATGGCGAGGCCGCCGGGCAGGGCCATGCCGGAGCCCAGCGCTATCTGGCCTTTGAAGCGTACTCTCTGACATGGGCCGAAATGGCCCGCTGGCGTCAAAAGCTGGCGGATCAGGGGGATGTCAGGGCGAAATATCTGCTGGGCGACATGTATGCCAAAGGCATAGGCGTGCCGCAGGACAAAGCCAAAGCCCTTTACTGGTTCCGCAGTGCGGCGGACCAGGAGTATGACAGTGCGCAGTTCATGCTGGGCGACATGTATGCCGCAGGCGACGGCGTGCCGCAGGATAAGGCCCTGGCAGCAGAATGGTTCCGCAAGGCGGCGGAACAGGGACATGGCGAGGCTCGGTTCCGGCTGGGCGGCATGTATGCCAAAGGCGACGGCGTGCCGCAGGACAAGGCCGAAGCCGCCTGCTGGTACCGCAAGGCGGCGCTGCGAGGGCATGACGAGGCGGCCTTCGAGCTCGGCAGCATGTATGCCGCAGGCGACGGCGTGCCGCAGGACAAGGCCGAAGCGGCCTGCTGGTACCGCAAGGCGGCGGAACAGAAGAACGTCAGGGCGCAGTGGCGGCTCGGCAATATGTATGCCTCAGGCGACGGCGTGCCGCAGGACAAGGCCGAAGCGGCCCACTGGTTCCACAACATGGCGAAATCCGGGAGCGTCGAGGCGCAGTGGCGGATCAGCAATATATATGCCTCGGGCGAAGGTCTGCCAAAGGACACGGAAAAGGCGCTGGACTGGTGCGTTACGGCGGTCGAGCGTGGGGCGGTCCTGGGCCCCGCGTATTTTGATGTCCGCAGGGTGGAGAAGGAAGCGGCCGAAGCGGCCGGCTGGCTCCGCAAGCTGGGGGAACAGGGGAATGCCGTCGCGCAGTACTGCCTGGGCTTCATCCATTCCGGGAGCGAGGGGCTGCTGCGGGACAGGGCCGAGGCGGCCCGCTGGTTCCGCAAGGCGGCGGAACAGGGACATGCCGAGGCCCAGTGGCATCTGGGCAATATGCTGGACACAGGCGAGGGGGTGCCGCAGGACAGGGCCGAAGCGGCCGCTTGGTTCCGCAAGGCGGCGGAACAGGGGATCGTCAGGGCGCAGTGGCGGCTCGGCAATATGTATGCTGCAGGCGAGGGAGTGCCGCAGGACAAGGCCGAAGCGGCCGCCTGGCTCCGTAAGGCGGCGGAGTGGAACAACAGGGCGCAGTGGCAGCTTGGCGTCATGTATGCCGCGGGCGACGGCGTGCCGCAGGATACGAAAACGGCGCTGGATTGGCTCCGCAGTGCGGTCGAACACGGGATCGGCTACGAAGGACTCGTGTACTTTTCCGCTCAGGGAGAGCCGAAAGACAAAAGCAGGGCGATCAACTGGCTTCGAGAGTTTGTGAAAACAAGAGATCGCGACGATACCCGGCTGTATTCGGACATCCTGTATTCCGGAAACAGCGACATGGCGCAGAACATGGCCGAAGCGGTCGACTGGCTCCGCAAGACGGCGGAACAGGGGTTTGTGGAGGCGCAGTATATCCTGGGCCGCATGTATGCGGACGCCAGCGAACCGCCCGACACGGCCGAAGCCATCCGCTGGTACCGCATGGCGGCGGAACAGGGGCATCACGACGCGCAGGTGGAGCTGCGCATACTCCTGCGGAGCGAGGGAAAGCTGCCGTAGGGGCCGGCCGGCGATGACGGCCGGCTGAACCGCCGGGCCCGGCAAAACGCGCATCGACCGGCCTGACGAAGGCCGTACGCAAGGAGAAGCACCATGCTTTGGAAGAAAGATCCGCGGACCGCACGGCAGAAGCATGCCCTGCAGACCCTGTCCCGGAAGCTTGAGCGTGTCCAAAAAAACGCGTCGGCCGGGAAAGATCACGGCGGCGGATCGGAAAGCACCGGCTGGCTCTTTGCCGTTGTGTTTGCGTGCACCTTTGTTGAGCTCGTGCTCTTGCTCGCCTATGCCCACTCGGAGGGGATGTTCGACGACTTCCTCATGCGACGCGAAGAGAACGCGGCCCTGGAAGCCCTCGAGTTCGATGACGACGTTACGGAGGCGCTCGCCAAGGGGTACGCCTTCTATCACGGACTGGGCGTGTACAGAGACCTGAGCTCCTCGTTTGCCCATTATCTCAAGGCGGCCCGGGCGGGCAGCGCCCCTGCTCAGCATCAGGTGGGGAAAATGTTCCTCAACGGTGAAGGCGTCGCGAGGGACAGGGAATGGGGGCTTTCCTGGCTGCGCAAGTCCGCCGCGCAGGGCCATGTCGGAGCCCGGCTTGCCCTGGGTGCGTTGTACGCCGAAGGGGAAGGGACCCCAGAGGACAGGAAAGAGGCGGTGAGCTGGCTGCATGATGCCGCTAGGCAGGGCAATGCCGAGGCGCAGGACATCTTGAAAAAGCTCGAAAAGGAGGTGGCGGAGGATTCGCTGCCTGAGGAGGAGATGCTCGCCCGGGCCTATGCCTGTCTTGAAGGCAAGGGCGTGCCGCAGGACAAGACTGAAGCGGCCCGCTGGTTCCGCAAGGCCGCCGGGCAGGGGCATGGCGAAGCCCAGTACCGGCTCGCCATGCTGTTCCTCAGCGGCGATGGCGTGCCGAAAGACAAGGCCGAAGCGGTCCGCTGGTTCCGCAAGGCCGCCGAACAGGGGCATGGCGAAGCCCAGTACCGGCTCGCCATGCTGCACCTCAGTGGCGATGGCGTGCCGAAAGACAAGGCCGAAGCGGTCCGTTTGTTCAGCAAGGCCGCCGAACAGGGGCATGGCGAAGCCCAGTACCGGCTCGCCATGCTGCTCCTCAGCGGCGATGGCGTGAGGCGGGATACGGCCGAAGCGACGCGCTTGTTCCGCAAGGCCGCAGAACAGGGGCACGCCAAGGCGCAGTTCGAGCTGGCCGTCAGGCTTTTCAAGGGCGATGATGTGCCGCAGGACAAGGCGCAGGCCGCCGAATGGCATCGCAAGGCCGCCGGACAGGGGCTGGCCGAGGCGCAGTGCAGTCTGGGCGACATGCTCTCCAAGGGCGACGGCGTGCCCAAGGACGAGGTACAGGCCGTCGAATGGTATCGCAAAGCCGCCGGACAGGGGCTTGCCAAGGCGCAGTTCAATCTGGGCGTCATGCTCTTCGAGGGCGACGGCGTGGCGCGTGATCCGCATGAGGCGGTCAGCTGGATGAAAAAGGCGGCGGATCAGGGGGATGGAGATGCCCGGGCGGCCCTGCAACGGGAAGACATCCGTAAGGTCTATGGGGAGCTCCTCAAGGCCGAAGAGGCGGAACATTATCGAGCCGAGCTGGAGGAGCTCATGGTGCGGGCGCAGAGGGGAAGCATCTCCGCCCAGTATCAACTGGGACGAGCGTACGCCGAAGGCTCTTTCGGCCTGACCAGCGACATGGAGCAGGCTGTCGAATGGTATCGCAAGGCCGCGAAGTGGGGACATGAATACGCCCTGGAGAGGCTGATCCGTCTCTATTCGGAAGGCAGGGACGTCCCCCGGGATATGGAGCAAGTCATCTGCTGGAGCCGCAAGCTGGCGGAAAAGCGGGAGTACGAGGCCTACACCCATTTCAGCAGGATCGCGCGGATCTATGCCAAGGGCGACGGCGTGCCGCGCGATATGGAGCAGGCGGCCGTCTGGGGCCGCGAGGCGGCATTGATGGGCGACGTGGATGCCCCGATACGGCTGGCACGCATGTACGCGGACGGCAACGGCGTGCCGCGCGACATGGGCATGGCGATACTCTGGTATCACTGGGCGGCATCGACCGGCAGCGGGGAAGCCATGCTGGAGCTGGGGCGCATCTATGCCGAAGGCGACGGCGTGCCGCAAGACTCGTGGATGGCGGCCGTATGGTACTGCAAGGCCCATGATAACGGGCAGATCCCTGAAGGACAGCAGGCGGTGAAGGATCTGGGGGTGGACATCTACGACATCAGGATGAAGGGGAAAGTCATGAAGGTCCTTCTGGGGCACCGAATGGAGATGGCGAAATGCAAGCTGATGCACGCCTATGGTGAAGGATGGGCGAGCAGGCCGGGCAAGGCCAGGGCCGCCGAGCTCCGCGCCGGGACGGCGCGGCTCGCCGCTCGCATCCTGAAGGAACTGGCGGCGCTGAAGGAAGAGAAAGGCGACGATCTGCCGCCGCGCATCATGCAGCTGGCGGACGCCGTCCAGGCCGAGGCGGAAGAACTCCGGCGGATGAAGGCCGACTGATCCGCTGCGGCGATCCCGGCGAGCAAACGGCCCGAGGGCCGGTATGAGGAGATGCGGCATGGGGCGAAAACTGATCCTCCTGAAAAGAGAAAGGGAAAATGCCGGACAGCCGGGAATGTATGCCGGGAGGAAAGGCACGATCCCCTTCGACCGGCTGCTCCTCGGCATCGTGTGCCTGGTCCTGATCGGACTCTTCTCCGCCGTCCTGACAGGGGCTCTCGATATGTCCGGCATCCTCCGCGACGATGAAAGCGCATGCCCCTCCGGGGAAGACAACGCCTCAGCCGCGCTCGCCAGGGGATTCCTCCACTATCACGGGCTGGGCGTGCCCCAAAACCTGGGGTACGCCTTTTCCCAGTTCTCCGAAGCGGCAAACAAGGGCGATGCCGACGGCCAGTTCCATGTGGGGATCATGCTCTCCAGGGGCGAAGGCGTCACCAGGAACATGGAGATGGCGTGTTCCTGGCTGCGCAAGGCCGCCCTGCAGGGCCACGACCAGGCCCGGATCTCGCTGGGCATCCTGTACGCCGAAGGGGAAGGGGCTCCCGAAAGCAGGGAAGAGGTGATGGACTGGCTGCGTGAGACCGCCGGAAAAGGCAGTGCCGAGGCGCGGAAGATCTTGGAAAAGCTCGAAGAGGATGCGACGGCGGATTAGCTGTCCGTGAAGGAGATGCTTACCCGGGCCTATGCCTGTCTCGAAGGCAGGGGCGTGCCGTAGGACAAATGGCTGGCGGCCACATGGCGTCATCGGGCCGATGAGGGCAGCCATGACGCCGAAGGACTGCGGGCGGCGGAAGAAGTTCGGTGGATGATGACCGCCGACTGACCCGCCGCGATGATCCCGACAAACAAACGGCCCGAGGGCCGGCATGAGGAGATGCGACATGACGCAAAAACAGCCTCCCGTGGAAAAAGAAAAGAAGATCGCCGGACGGCCGGAAGCCGAAAGGCCGGAAGAAGACGCCGGGAAGAAAAGCTCGGTCGTCACTCCCGGCCGGGTGATCGCCAGCATCGTGCTCGTGTGCCTGATCTGGTTCACCTATGCCGTCAAGACAGTGAAGCTCAATATCAACGACGATAAAGAAACACGTACCGCCCGGGATCTTGTCTTGGGTTTTGCCTATTATGAAGGGGAGCGCGCGCCCAGGAACCTGGAGTTAGCCTTGACCCATTTCCTCAAAGCGGCCCATGCGGGCAATGTCGTTGCTCAGTTCCAGGTGGGGAAGATACTCGCCGAGGGCAGCCTGCTCGTAGAAAGGGATATGCCCGCGGCGCGTGACTGGCTGCGCAAGGCCGCCGAGCAGGGGCATGCCGACGCCTGGATCGCTCTGGGCGAGCTGTATGCCGGGGGGGTGGAAGGAAGCCCGCAGGACAAGGCCAAAACGGCGGACTGGCTGCGCAAGGCCGCCGGAGAGGGCAATGACAAGGCGCAGGCGGCCCTGAAAGCTCTTGAAGAAGATATGGCCGGGGATGCACTGTCCGAAACGGAGCAGCTCGCCCGGGCATATGCCTGCCTCGAAGGCAAGGGCGTGCCGAAGGATATGGACGCGGCGGCGCGCTGGTTTCGAAAGGCCGCCGCAAAGGGCAATGTCGATGCGCAGTGGCGGATCGCCGCCCTGATCCAAAGCTACGATGTCGCGGAGCAGAGCAGACGCGAAGCGGAGAACTGGCTCCGCAAGGCCGCCGGGCAGGGGCATGCCGAGGCCCAGTATCAGCTTGCCATGATATGTAAAGACGAAGGCGTGCGGCAGGACATGCAGCAGGCTGCCGAATGGTTCCGCAAGGCCGCCGAGCAAGGGCATGCCGAGGCCCAGTGCCAGTTTGCCTGGCTGTGCAGAACAGGCGAAGGCGTGCGGCAGGACATGCAGCAGGCTGTCGAATGGTTCCGCAAGGCCGCCGAGCAGGGGAATGCCGAGGCCCAGTGCAGTCTGGGCGCCATGCTCTTCAAGGGCGAAGGCATGCCGGAGGACAAGGCGCAGGCCGCCGAGTGGTTCCGCAAGGCTGCCGAACAGGGCCACGCCCTGGCGCAGAACAATCTGGGCCTCGTCTACGATGCGGGCGAAGGCGTGGCGCAGGATAAGGCGCAGGCCAGGGAATGGTTCCGCAAGGCTGCCGAACAGGGCCTGGAGGATGCGCAGTTCCATCTGGGCACCCTCTTTTTCAAGGGCGATGGCGTGCCGCAGGACCTGCACGAGGCGGCCCGCTGGCTGCGGAAGGCGGCGGGACAGGGGCATGAAGAAGCCTGGCAGCTCCTGCACTACGGGGACGAGAAACTTTGTGCGGCCGATGAGGAGAACCGCAAGGCGGAGCGGGCGGAACGGGAACGCACCCAGCGCGAGGAGCTCATTCGTCAGGCGCAGACCGGCGACCCGGAAAAACAGTACAATCTGGCGCAGGCATACCATTTTGGCCATCACGGTCTGCCCGAGGACATGTCGCAGATCGTCGCCTGGCTACGCAAGGCCGGAGAACAGGGGCATCTCTCCGCCCAAACCTGGCTGGCCAGCATATATTATGACGGCGAGAAGGTCCCGCAGGACAAGGCCGAAGCCGCCGTATGGCTTCGCAAGGCCGCCGGGCAGGGAGATGTCAAGTCTCAGGAGAAGCTGGCCCGCATGTACCATACGGGCGACGGCAT
>DWYJ01000103.1 GCA_019118745.1 Candidatus Desulfovibrio gallistercoris
GTGCAAAGGTAAAAAAGGATAAAGCGAATAAAATAAAAAAAATGAATGAAGAAAAGAAAATTTTTCCTGCTTCACAAGGCGGAGTAAGGGTTGTCTGCGGATACCGGTTAATGAAAAGACGCCGTATTTCCGACCCGGGGAGAAAAATTAGTGTGAAAATGGCAAATATGGGATAACAAGAAATGCAGGAAAAAATGAATACAAGCGGATAATAAATAACACTTTCGTTCTGAAATTTGGAAATAAAATAAAATTCGATAGATGTTATATAATGAGAAAAGTTAAGTACAATATTAATAATATTGCTTTTTGTAAGCGTTACAGAAGATGCGGATAGAGCAGCGTCCAAGGTGTCATAGTGAGGAACCGTGATCCATCCACTTAAAATTGCTATTGATTGAAGAATAATTGTACATGCAGTCATACCCAGACTGATCCAGGGTCTGAAGCGAGAGTAGACTAACCAGGGGATGGATTCAGAGGAAATGATTTTGGTAAAAAATTTGTAACTCAACGGCATGGCAAGCAGGCTGATGGACATCACCACAAAATATTCATATGGCATGTCAATCAGCCTGATAACCATCAGCAACGCAACAACCAGGGCCACAATGAAGCACACAATGTACAAGCGCCATTGGCCGGAATAGATTTTGGCCAGCCAGCCGTCCTTGCGAAGCGTCATGAGCTTTTTGGTTTTGGCAATAATGCCGCCATAAAGGAAAAAAACAAACAGGAAGGTTAACGAGAGGAAAAAAGCCATGCACAGCCCCAGCAGGAACGAGGCAGCCAGGTTTCGTACCAGCGCAAGCACGAGCACATAGACTGCGGCATAAAAAAATACGCTGCTTGTGCGTCGCCGGTAAATGGCCTCATTACCTTCACGGTGGAGACATTCCCATCCGAAAAATAATTCTTTGCATGTCATGTTCATATCTCTCAGCATGTTGCGATACGGAAAATTCAGTTTGCCATGGAGTCGGCAAGCAACTTTCCCCTCAAGTCCGTCGATGAACAAATTTCACTATAGAGGGATCAGTTGGGGATGACGGTGCTCTTTGCGAACGGGCTGCTCTCATCCGTGGCGTGATGATGTGGTTTTTCTACGTCATCTCACTGCCTGCCGAGTGGCGGACTGTGCGAGCGTCATATAAAAGGTGTGTCCGCATAATATCATATGCGGACACACATTACTCCTCTGAAGAGCTTGTTTGCCCCTGTCGTTTTACGGAAAACGCATTTTTTACAGTTGCTTTTGGGATTTTTCCATTTTCAATGGCAAAACTTTCTAGTCCGGCAGGTACAGTCCTTTCATCGAGGCCCCTAAACCACATAAATAGGGAGCTTCGTGTACGACCTCAAGACCGTGCTTCAGTATCTTGATGGCCATATGATTTTCATCACTGTCCTCACCCTCCATGCCCTCGGACGGACAAATCAGCATACCATCCTTGATGTTGCAGAAGCCTTCAAAGTCGCAGCTGGAACCCCGCTCATCATTATTCCATGTGGCTATGCTCACCGGGTATCTGCCGGTATCGTCCGGTCGTGCCAAAGTTATTTTCCCGGACACTCCTTCTTCCCTGATGCTGTATTCCCCAGGCTGGGGGACAATAGCGGAAGCGTTTTTCTCCGTCCCGGCCCGTGCCCACGTTCCGGCACCCCCCTGCCGCTCGGCCGTCTGCTGACCAAACGGCTGCGCCAGGACGACGGGATCCAGTATGAGGCTGCGCATGAACATCTCCCCGTTGAGCATGCCGACAAATGCCAAGGGGGAACCTGTCATCAAGTTTTCGATATATCGGGCCTCCGCTTCATTACGGGCAATGACATTGAGGATGAGGCCGACCCGACCATCCCCCGGTGTTGAATTGATCAGATATCGTCTGTCTCCGGTCTTGCTCACCTCATACACGGTACAATCCCAGTTGACCACTTTGCCTTTCAAACTGGCCAAACGGTTTTCACGTTGTATATCTGTATACTGGCTGTTGAACTTGAATACTTCGTACAGTTCACCGACAGGAGAAATATCGGATATCTCAGAGAAATCATCCAGCGCCTTGATTTTTTCATCAGGGGGCGTCGCCGTTTCCAACATGCGTCTCTTCCTGTCCTCGTCCGATGTTTTTTGGAGATGAGTTCCATCATCCCCCTGCGTCTCGACCGCCCCTTCCTTTTGCTGACCAAGCGGCTGTGCCAGGACGACGGGGTCCAGTATGAGACTGCGCATGAAGTCCTCACCGTTGAACATGCCGACAAAGGCAAAGGAGGAACCTGTCATCAAGCTTTCGATATACCGGGCTTCCTCTTCATTTCGGGCAGTGACCTTGAGTATAAGATCGACCCGACCGTCTCCCGATGTCGGCGTGACGGTGTACCGTTTGTCCCCGATCTTGCGCACCTCGTACACGGTACATTCCCAGCGGACCATTTTTCCTTTCAAACTGGCCAGACGGTTTTCTCGTTGTACATCCGTATACTGGCTGTTGAACTTGAACATTTCATAGAGTTCACCAACTCGGGAGATCTCGGATGCTCCGGAGAAGGTCTCCAGCGCCTCGATCTTTTCATCTTTTGGGGTGGTGGAGACGGGATCTCCCTTATCCACATCCTGGCTGCTCTGCAGGTCATCCTGTTTGATGAGGACGACAACAACAGCCACTACCAAAAGGGATATGATGATAAGATTCCTGATCCCCTTTCCGTCATCGGACGAAAGAGCCACCTTCGGCACATCCCCTTCAGGGGCATCCGTGGCTTCCGTCATGTTTTCCGCAGTCGTTGCCGGCTTCGATGCTCCCGTCGTGCTGCCCTGCGGAGCCAAAACGCAAGCATCCAGCGGCATCCCCAGCGCGGCGGCACCGAGCTGATTGCGGCCATCCGAATCGCTGAACCGGAATCCCTTTTTGATCAGCCTGCTGGTGTAGGACTTATTGTATGTGAACGCAAAAAGTATCTGCACTAACGAGAGGAGCAACATCTGCCAAATAATATACTGCAGGTCGATCGCTACCAGGCTGGCTATCTCCGCCAGAAAAATACAAATACCTAAGATCACATCTCCCCGAAACACCATGGCAAGCCAGCCGAAGAAAAAAACGGTCCAGCTGAACCCGACAAAACCTTTTTTGATGACCCCTGTCTGGGGATGTTTCATCATGATGACTTCAGCCATTTTTCCTGTCTCCTGTATTTTTTTACGCACAAAAGGATTCCGGTCAGCTTCAGACGAAAAGAGAGGCTTCCGAAATAGACGAACAGTAACGGGACGCAAACCTCGTAAGCTTTTCAAGCATGCATCTGTCCGCCACTTACGGAAGATCCCGGCAGGGATCGTTCGTTTATGGGCTGTCCTTTTTCCGAAAAAGCGGGATTTTCCGTTGTGTTTTGGCCGCCTCGCCTTTTGTTTTTTCAACGGCAAAGCGTTCTAATCATCCAGCAGCATGCTGCCCTGAGGGCTGACGGTGACGCGGCTGCCGGGCGCGACCTGCAGGCCGTTTACCTGGATGTTGCGGGCGTCCGCCGGGATGTGGACCGTGCTGCCCGGGCGCACTACCTGTGAATGATGGCGGCCTCCGCGGTCATATTCGAGACGGGACTGCTGGCTGGCATTGCCGCCGGCCTGCCGCACATAACCGGGGCGCTGTGCAATGGAGCGGCCATCGGCCAGCGCATCACAGGCGAGTCCGGCAAGAGCGAGGGTGACACAAAGGGCGGTAAGGGCATGATATGTCCGCACGAGACCCTCCTGAAGCGTGCTTATGGTTTTCGTACAGCCGCTGTGAGTGGACAGAGGCTTTTAGTTGTTGAGTATACCAACACTATAAGCAAGTCAATGGATGCTGCTACCATGATAAGATGGAAGATCATCCGAAATTGACAGAAGCCACGGCCCGCGTGCTGACCAGCCTGCGGGAGGATGCCGGGCTGAGCAAGCGCAAGCTGGCCACCCTGACCGGCATCGACAGAGTGTATCTGCTCCAGCTGGAGCAGAAGAAATACCGTCCCACCCTCAACGCCGTTTTTTTGCTGGCTCAGGCTCTGGGGCTGCCGCCGGGGCGTCTGGTGGACATGATCGAGGCGGAGCGCCTGCGCCTGCTGGATGAGGCGACGGAAGCGGACGTGCAGGACCTTCGGGACGCGCCGGAGAGCCGGAACCAGCAGGACGGCCCGGCCGATCAGTAAAGCTTTTGCGAAACGCCGCCTCGGCAGCGGCAAGGGAGGCACGGCAAACGGGGTGGCGCAGCTCGCGCAGACGGTGCAGCACCTCGCCGGCCCCGTCGGCGTCGGCATTGCGGCAGAGCGCCTCCAGCAGCAGCACGCCGCCGCGCGCATACAGATGCTGGGCGTTGGCGGAAAGCTCGCGGCCGGGCAGGGCGCTCCACAGGCTCCGTACCGTGGAGGCCGCATGGGGCAGCATGGTGCGGCACACATGCCACAGGGCGTCCGCCCGGCGGCTGCCACGCGGATCGACACGGGCCTCCAGCGCGGCAAGACAGCGGTAGACGGCCACGGCCCTGCCGTATCTTCCCCGCCAGAGCTGATAGAGCAGGAAAAGACGGGCGGCCTCCAGTTTGAGGGGATAAAACCCGTCAAGCCGCCGGATGTGCCGCAGCACAGCCAGCAGACGCCCGGCGTCGCCGTCCTGTTGCAGACGGCGCAGATATTCCAGAACGGCGTTGCTCTGGATATCCTCCGGCAGACGCAGAAGAAGGGGAGCCAGCGTTTCGTGCATGAAAGACCTCCAAAAACATGACCATATTCCAGTCTTTCAGACAAAAAGGCTCCGCCGTCAACAGGGGGCGGTTATTTCTATATGAAAATTGAATATTCTCCTAGCCTACCGAAATAACAAGCGAAAAAAATTTTTCGCCATGTGGCGGGGTGGAGGCTCCCGGCGCGCTGTCCGGCGTGCCGGTAGAGATATGACATGGAGCGAGCGGTGGTCTCGCTCTCTCGTCGTTTCCCTCTAAGAGAGCATTTTCAGCTTGGAACGCTTCGCGTATCAAACCGTACAGTCACCAGACAGTCTGTCGTTTCGCGGAAAAAACGCGCTCTTTTCGACAAGTTAGGGCCGGGCGGTGCAGTGCCCCGCCTCACGCCATGCCTTTTTTCAAAGACGACACGCGTGAACAGATAAAAGCGCGCTGGGGGAGGGATGGGGGGCTTGGGGGGAAGGGAGGCCCCTCCCGCGCGAGGCGAGGGGCCTCCCTTCCCCCCAAACAAACAGTACGGCGCACGTGCAGCCCACAGGCGAGCAGGCCGCTGAGCAGAGCATCCGTCCCCTCGTACAGGCAACGCAAAAAGGCGGGATCCCTCCCGCCTTTTTGCATGTCGTTCCGTCGAAAAAAATTGCCTGGCGCGTCAGCCGCGGCTGTCTTCCAGCTCCCGCAGCCAGTCAGGGGACAGGGCGTCGGGCAGACGGCGGATGAGGTCCGCCACGGGTGTGTCGGGCTGAGGCTCGCAAAGGGCGGCAAGACGGCGTGCGCTGCGGGAGGCGGCCCGGCAGGCGGCGCAGAGGGGCCAGCCCGCCGCGGCAAAGGCGGTGACGAGGCCGGTCACGATGTCGCCGGTGCCGCCGATGCACTCCATCGCCGGGACGGACGGGCTGTCGATGACGGCGCGCAGCTCGCCCTCGCAGACGATATGATCCGCCGCGCCCTTGATGAGCAGATGACGCGGACAGTTGCCGTGCGCCAGCACCCGCTCGAGCAGGGGAGGGATGTTGTGATCCTCGGCCAGCAGGAAACCGCGGGTATAGAAGGGATGCGGGGCTTTTTCGTCCGCAAGGAAGGCAAGTTCGCCCACATCGGGCGTGAAGAGGTCGTAGGCGTCGGCGTAACCGCTCATCTTGGCGGCGTACATGAAGCCCGCGTCAGCCAGCAGGAGCGGCGGCTGCGGCAGGGCCTGCAGGGCCAGCAGCACGCGATTGTGCCAGTCCACATCCGGGAAAAGGTAATGGAAGGTCAGGCCCTGCGGCGCGAGACGGGCGGCGTTGCCGCACAGCCAGTCGTAGAGGCGGCGGCTGCCGTCGCCCGTACCGATGTCCCCGGCCAGCAGGGCGCGGGGGGCGTCCGTGCCGAGGGCCTCGCAGGCCAGCAGGGCGGTGGCGGCCAGCGCGGCGGTGCCGCGTTCCACGGTCACGCCCCGGCCGTCGGGCAGGCAAAGGGTGGCGCCGTCCAGCCGCAGGGGGCCGTCGGGCAGGGCAAGGGAAAAGTCCGCGTCCGGCACGCTGCCTGCTATGCACCACATGCGAGTTGCCTCCGTGCTTCTTCAAAAGCTTTTTGCAGGCTGTAACAGCAAAGCGTCTGCCCCAGCCGCAACGGTTCGGCGGCCGTTTCCAGCCTGCGGCCGCACAGCTCGTGCGCCAGCCACGGCACGTCCGGGCAGCCGCCGCCGGAGATGTTGACGATGCGGCCGTCCCGCGTGTCCACGGTGATCTTCATGTTGGCCGCGCGCACCATGAGCCAGTGATCCAGCCGCTTGACCTGACAGAGAGAGACGGGTTCCAGCAGTTCGTCCGTGACCACGGCCACCTGACGCGGTTCCGTGCCGTCCTGCCGCAGGCATTCCAGCACGGCCGCCTGCCGCAGGAGCGGGAAAACGATGACCATGTCGCAGCCGGTCTGTAATTGCGGCGGCGGGCCCTTGACCTCCACGGCAAAACCGGCTTCGCGCAGGCGGCGTTCGGCCCGGATGACCTCGCCTGTCTGGTCGAAGACCAGCAGGGCCGTGGCGGCGGGAGCGGCGGCCGTGCGCGCGCCGGAAGAGGCGGCGGGCCGCAGCAGGGAGGAGAGACGTTGCAGCAGGGTCGGCATGGCGTTTTTCGGCGTTGTTCGTGCGGCGTACGGGCAGTCCGCGCCATCCGCCGCACGGTTGGGGATCATTTATGGATGTCGAGCCGGAAATCCGTCCCGTCTTCGGTGACGTCCACCGTAAAGCCGCCGTTGCGGGCGGCGCGGGTGACGTTCTCGCGGCTGGCTTCGTTGTCCACCAGCACGGTGAAGCTGCCGGCGGGCGACTTTTTGGCGGCGGTGAGGAAGAGGAGGACGGGCTGCGGGCAGGAAAGACCGCGTGCATCGATGAGTTCAGCCATCAGGCGCCTCGCTTGCAGTTGAAGAATCCGATGATCAGGCAGACGGCCAGGCCGCCCAGCGCGCCCAGCATGCCGTTGGGGCCGATGCCCGTGGCGCTGGAGGCAAAACCGAAATTGTGGGCCACGGCCGCGCCGAGGATGAGCCCGACCACGAAGACCGCGGCGTCGTTGTCGCCTTCTCCGGCCATGAAGAGCTGACGGCCGGGGCAGCCGCCGGCCAGAGCAAAGGCCAGACCGGCGGTGACCATGCCGAGGAAGTTCCAGAGGCTGTCGGTGTGGGCGATGGGCTGACCTTCCATGCCGGGGCGGAAGCCGCCCAGCGCGGCATTGAGCACGAGGGCGCAGGCCAGCATGGCCAGCACGCCAAGCGCCAGATGCCACTGCCGGAAGAGCAGCACGTCACGGATGGCCCCCATGGTGCAGAAGCGGCTGCGCTGGGCCAGCACGCCCACCACAAGGCCCGCCGCCAGCGAGAGCAGCACGGGCGCGTGCGCCGCGCCGGGCCCCTTGAGGGAGTAGAAGAGCACGCCGCTCTTGTCCTGCCCTTCCACCTGCGGATTGAGCAGGAGCAGGGCCAGCAGAGCCAGCATGATGCCGGGCAGGATGAGGCCGCTCACCTTGTTCTGGCTCTGGCTGCGGCCCAGCGAGAAGCCCCGGCGGAAGAAGAGCGTGCCGATGCCCACGCCGACGATCAGACCGGCCAGCCCGAAAAGGGCATTGGCGTCCCCGCCGGCGAGCCGCATGATGACGCGCCACGGGCAACCCAGGAAGACCAGCGCGCCGATGGCCGCCACCATGCCCAGCAGCAGGCGGATGATGGGCGAGGAGCCGCCGCGGGCCCGGTATTCGCCGCAGAGCAGGGACGCACAGAGCGCGCCCAGCACCATGCCGAGGATCTCCGGCCGCAGATACTGCACGATGGCCGCGCGGTGCAGGCCGATGGCCCCGGCGATGTCGCGGTTGAAGCAGGCGACGCAGATCCCCATATTGCCGGGATTGCCCATGCGCTGCAGCAGGATGGCCAGCGCCCCCAGCACAAGGCCTGTGCAGACCACGCCCGCCGTGGTGGAAAAGAAGTTGGAACCGGTTTTCATGAAACCCCCTTGTGATGCGGATGACACAAGGCAGCGCATGACGATTCGCACGGATCGCGTCAAAGGCCCGGGGGACGGAAGATCGGTCAGGGAAGGGAAGGAGGAGCGTCGCTTGCCGCCGCGGACCGGCCCTTCCGTCCGAAAGCGCTCCACGCCGTGGAGCGTAAGGATGGGCGTCAGTTGCGGTACGACGACATTACGCTGCTTCCTCCAGAGATGTCCGCCTTCCCTCTCTCGTGGGAGAGCGGCGAGAGCAGCTTAGGCAAGCCCGGGGAAAAGGTCAAGGAGGGCGGCGGGAAAAGGCGTCCGCCCGATGTGTCCGTGTGGGCTGTGCGGCGCGGGCGCGGCGTCAGCGCAGGGAGAGCAGGTAGCGCCGCAGGGCCGGACGCTCGCGGATGTCGCCGTGATCGACGATATGGCCGATCATGGCGTCGTCGGTGGTGATGATCTTGCTCGTGCCGCGCCGGAAGCCCAGACCGCAGGGGACCTCGGCGGAAATGAACACGCCCGCCTGATAGTAATGCGTGCCGTCGCAGGCCAGTTCCGCCTTTTGCTGATAGATGAGGGGCTGTTGCGCGTAAAAGCCGTCGGTGGCGGCCGTGGGCCTGCCGCTTTCCCAGAAGGTGATGTTGCTGCCCTCGCGGCCCCAGATGGGCTTGGACACCTGATCCACGCCCGGCAGGGGAGCGGTATCGGCCGGCAGGAAATGGGGATTCAGCGGAAAGAGCCTGTGCAGGAAGGGCAGCAGGGCCTTGCTCTGATAGACGGCCGCGTACGGCGGGTTGCAGACCACAAGGCCAGGGTCCCGTTCCATGCACCGCAGGAGTTCGCGGGCCATGTGCTCGTCTTCGAGGAAAAGGAGGTCCCAGGGGACCATCTTGACCATGAGATGGAATATCTTGTCGATATATACGCCGCTCTTGTCCACGGAGCACAGGCCGTGATCCCTGTCGATGCAGACGTCCGTCCAGTGCAGATAGGTCCCCGTCAACCCGGCGTGCTCCGCGGCGTCCTGGATGATGAGGGTGTTCAGATCGTCCTCGCCGTCGGCGGCATTGGTGAACAGGACGCCCCGGCCGGCATGGGCGGGGAGCAGGTCGAGAAAAAAGTCCCGCAGTTGCTCGAAAAGGCTGTTGTACTGGAAATGATCGGGGTCGAGCTCGTGGAACTTTGCCAGCGCGTATTGCAGCGAGGAGACCTCAAAAATGGAAAAGGGCGTATCGGCGTTGAATTCCAACAGCTTGACGGGCAGGCCGTTCAGCCCCCCGGCAAAGTCGAAGCGGCCCAGCATGTGCGGATGCCGCATGTACTGGCGGTAGGTACGCTCGATGACCGGCACGGCATACTCCGGGATGCCCAGCTCGTCCAGACGGCGCGCGCTGATGAAGTATTCCGCCGCGCTGTCCACGTCCCGAAAGCAGCGCTCGGCCGCGGCATAATAGGCGTCGGCCTCTGCTTGCGAAATGATGAGGATGTCCGAACACTTCCCCTCTTTCGGGTAGTCGAGCACCTCGTAAAGGCTGTCGGGGAACGGCGGGAAGCGGAACAGATCCATCGTTTCAGCTCCCCTTGCCCAGCCCCCAGAAGCTGCTGCCGCGCACCGTGATGTTGGCCCGCCGAGGATGATCCTTGCCGGACGAGGCGGCGCCGGCCGCCGAGGAGGAGCTGCCCACGCCCGCCCCGTAGAACGTTGTGGGCCCGGAAGAGCCGCCGCCCGTCTCGTCCTCGTCGGATCTTTCCCGTTTCGTCAGCCAGGAGTTCTCACGCGCCCCCGCGGCGGAAACCACCTCCCAGACTGCCCAGCCAAGCGAAATGACCGCCAGGACGGCAAGGCAGCCGAAGACTTTGGGCACACTGCCTTCGTCCGCGTTTTTTTGGGAAAAGGGGCGTGCGGGGGGCCCGCTCTTCTTTCCCTTGTCGCCGCTGAACGGGCGGTTCCCGATGTCCAGAGCCTTCCGCATCTGCGGCGTGAAATATGACTCCGTAACGCCGTTCGCAAGCGGGGCGGACCCGGTGGAAGGCGCAGCGTTCCGCTTTTGCGGCTTGGCCGCTGCGGAAGAGTCCCCGCGTTTTTTTCCGGAAGCGGAGGAGCTTTCCCGCCGTTCGGGGGCTTTTCCGTATCGGTTCTTGTGGGGATCTTGTTTCGCCATGCAACGTTCCTTGGAGCATTTTCCGAGAAAAAGCGCGGCCCTTACCGGAGGTCGTCGGGTCGGGAGAGGCGCACCTCGTCCAGGCCGTCCCGCTCCTCAAGGAGCACGTCGATGCGTTCATCACGGCGGGTGGCCACGTTGCGGCCCACATAGGTGGCCTGGATGGGCAGTTCGCGGTGGCCCCTGTCCACCAGCACGAGCAGCTCCACGGTACGCGGACGTCCGTAGTCCTGCAGGGCCTCCAGCGCGGCCCTGATGGTGCGCCCGGTAAAGAGCACATCGTCCACCAGCAGGATGTCCGCCGCGTCCACAGGCGCGGGGATGCGGGACTGCCCCAGATGCGGTTTGCCTTCCAGGCTCGTCCAGTCATCACGGTAAAGATTGATGTCCAGCGAGCCCAGCGGCAGCGGATGCCCCGTGCGGCGGGCAAGCAGATCCGCCAGACGGCGGGCCAGATCCACGCCGCGGCGCTGGATGCCCACGAGCTGGAGGCTGTCGCACCGGCCGTGCCGCTCGAAGATCTGGCTGGCCAGCCGGTCAAGGGTGCGGGAGATCTCTTCCTTGTTCAGGATGACATGGGCATTCATGCAAGTCTCCTTGCGGTCAGGGGTAGAGGGAGGTTCGGGGCGCGCGGCCCCTTGACAGGCATGTTTCTAGCCTTTTTTCCGCGACTTGAAAAGACGGCGGCAGGCCGCATTGACAAGGGACGGGACTGGACTTACTTCTCAACAACTGCAAAAAACACAACCGGAGGAGCCATGCTCACGTTGACCGAACAGGCCGTCAAGGAACTGGAAGCCTTTTTTGCCGACCGCGACCGCGAACCCATCCGCGTGTACCTTGCTCCGGGCGGATGCTCCGGCCCGCGCCTGGCGCTGGCGCTGGATGCGCCCGGCGAGGACGATCAGTCCGTGGAAGCCGAAGGATTCAGCTTCTGCATCCGCAAGGAACTGCTGGATCAGGTGGAGGCCATCACCATCGACGCCTCGCCGCTGGGCTTTGAGCTGACCCCCAAGAACCCTCTGCCTTCTACGGGCGGCAGCGCCTGCGGCGGTTGCTGCGGTGGCTGCGGCTCACATTAACATACAGGGAGCGTATATATGCTGACCGTATCTGAAGACGCCCGCAAGGAGCTTGAAGCTTACTTTGACGGGAAGGAAAAGAAGACCATCCGGGTCTTCCTGGCCCCGGGGGGCTGAAGCGGCCCGCGCCTTGCGCTGGCTCTGGATGAGCCTCTCGATTCTGACGACGTTATCGAGGAAGCCGGTTTCCGCTTCTGCATCGACAAGGAACTGCTTGCTCAGGTCAAGGGTGTGAGCATCGGCATCAGCTACATGGGCTTTACCCTTGATCCCGAAGTGCCGCTGGCTTCTTCCGGCGATTCGGGGAGCTGCGGCTCCTGCACTTCCTGCGGCACGCACTGATGCCGGACGCCCCGGCCGTGACGCGGAAGTCGAAGACCGCATATGCTCTGGCGGCGAAGGCGCGCCTTCGCCGTGATGAGAAGGGTCCGCGCCGGGCATGCCCTTGCCCGTCAAGGCGGGACTCGTGAACATACGGGCGGCGGAGACGGCTTTGTCCGTCCCCGCCGCCATCGTCGTGCCTGCGGGGCCGTCTGCCCCGTCCCCGTGATGGGCGCAGGGAAAAAAGCGGGCCCCAGGCCCAGGTATCTCCATTCCATGACTGCGGAAAAACTCCTTCCCTTTCTTGAGGCCCCGGCAGGGGAGTGGCGGCTGGAACGCAGCGGACTGGCCACGCGCTGCCGTCTGGCCGCCGAGGCGCTGGCCGCCGGGCGCAGTTCCTGCCTGCTCGTGCGCGACCGCGACGAGCTGCACAACGCCCGCGCGCTGTTCTCCCTCTTCGTTCCCGATCTTTCGGTGGGGGACGTGCCGCTTGAGCGGCCGGCCTGGCGGTCTCCCTGCCTTGCGCTGCCCGATACGGCGGGCATACGGCAGGGGCGGGACGTCTGGGCCGCGGGCATGGCCGCCTTCCGCGCGCTGGCGGGCGAGGGGGCGCACTGCGTGGTCGCCGGGCCGGAAAGCCTGCTGCTGCGCCATCCGCCACGGGATTTTTTTGCGCAGGCCGGCCTCGATCTTGCCCGCGGGCAGGACTTCCCGCCGGAACTCTTGCTGGAACAGGCCGTGGAGTGGGGCTATGAACGCGTCCCGCTGGTCAACCGCCCCGGCGATATGGCCCGTCGCGGCGACATACTGGATATCTTCCCCCCCGGCTACGCCCGGCCGCTGCGGCTGGAATTTTTTGGCGACGTCATCGAGGAGATCCGCCTCTTCGATCCGGAAAGCCAGCGCTCCCTCCGGCAACTGGAGGAATGCAGCCTGCTGCCGGTCCTGCCCTTCGCCTGCGCGCCCGCGGACATGCTGCGTTGGCGCGAACGCCTGGACGGGCTGTTCGCCCAGGGCCGCCTGAGCGAGAACCAGCACTACAGCCTCAAGAAGGCGCTGCACGGCGGCGGGGTCGGGCTTTTCCCCGGGCTGCTGCACGAAGATGCCAGCCTGCTGGAAGACTGGCTGCCTGCGGACACGCTCTGGCTGTTGCCCGGCAGGGCGGACGCGGAGGATGCCCTGCGGGAGGCCGCCCTGCGGCTGCACCGGCGGCTGGAGGAGGAAAGCGGCGATCTGGCGCAGCCGGCCTCCCTCTGTTTGCGCCCGGATACGCAGCCTGCCCCCTGGGAAGGCAGGATCGCCATCTGCGCCGAGCCGTTGGTCATGGGCGTGGAAGAGCAGGGCACGGCCCTGCCGGAACGGCGTCTGCACAGCTTTACCGACCTCTTTCCCCAGCCCGGCGCGACGGACAGGCCGTGGCAGCAGCTTGCCGCGGGCCTGCGGCAGTGGCAGGGCGAACGCAGGCAGATCATCCTGAGCTTCGCCTCCGAACGCAGCCGCAACAAATTCCTGAAGCTGGCCGAACAGGACGGCATCGTGCCGGCCCTGCGCTACGCCCCGGACAGACACGGCCTCTTTGCCCTCGTGTCGGGCTTTCGCGGCGGCGTGGACCTTGTCTGGGACGACAGCCTGCTGCTGGGCGAGGACATCCTCTATCCCCGTGCGGAAAAGACGCCCCGCGTGGCCTCGCGCGCCTTCCGGGGCATGGACAGTTTCGACGATCTCAAGCCCGGCGCGCTGCTGGTGCACAGGGATTACGGCATCGGCCGCTTCGCCGGGCTGGAGCACCTAGACCGCAACGGCACGGGCAATGACTTCCTGTTGCTGGAATATTCCGGCAAGGACCGGCTCTATGTGCCGGTGGACCGTCTGAGCCTCGTGCAGCGCTTCAAGGGCGGCGACGGCGCGGAGCCCGCGCTGGACAAGCTGGGCGGTTCCGCCTGGGCCGGCGGGCGCGAAAAGGCCCGCAAGGCCATTGAAAAGATCGCCGCCGACCTCGTGGAGATGTACGCCTACCGCAAGGTGGCCAAGGGCTTCCGCTACGATCCGCCGGGCGAGCTCTACCGCGAGTTCGAGGCCACTTTCGGTTTCGAGGAGACGCCGGATCAGGCCCGCGCCATCCAGGACGTGCTGGACGACATGGACAAGCCCGAACCCATGGACCGCCTCGTCTGCGGGGACGTGGGCTTCGGCAAGACGGAGGTGGCCCTGCGGGCGGCCTTCCGCGCGGCCTCCGAGGGCCGGCAGGTGGCTCTGCTCTGTCCGACCACCGTGCTTGCCGAGCAGCATTTCCAGACTTTCCGGGCCCGGCTGGCCGGTTTCCCGGTCAATGTGGGCCTGCTGAGTCGTTTCGTGCCGCGCACCCGCCAGAAGGAAACGCTGGCCGCGGCCGCCGCCGGCCAGATCGACATCCTCATCGGCACGCACCGCCTGCTGTCGGCGGACGTCAGCCTGCCGCATCTGGCCCTGCTCATCCTGGACGAGGAACAGCGCTTCGGCGTGCGCCACAAGGAAAAGCTCAAGGCGCTCAAGAAAAATGTGGACGTGCTGACCCTCACGGCCACGCCCATACCGCGTACCCTGCAGCTGTCCATGTCCGGCATCCGTGACCTTTCCGTCATCGAGACCGCGCCGCAGGAGCGCAAGCCCGTGGCCACGGCCGTGCTGCGCCGGGACGAGAACGTCCTGCGCCAGGTGCTGGAACGGGAGATAGCGCGGGAAGGGCAGGTGTTCTGGGTCTACAACCGCGTGCAGGGCCTGCCGCGCGTGGCCGAATACGTGCGCAACCTCGTGCCGCAGGCGCGCGTGGGCATGGCGCACGGCCAGATGGGCGAGGTGGAGCTGGAAGAGAACATGCACAAGTTCTGGCACGGCGAGCTTGACGTCCTTGTCTGCACCTCCATCGTGGAGTCCGGGCTGGACTTCCCCCGCGCCAATACGCTCGTGGTGGATCAGGCGCAGATGTTCGGTCTGGGCCAGCTCTATCAGCTGCGCGGCCGCGTGGGCCGCAGCGACCGGCAGGCCTATGCCTTCTTCGTCGTGCCGGATGCCGAACGCCTTTCCGACGTGGCCGAGGAGCGCCTGCGCATCATCATGGATATGGACTATCTGGGCGCGGGCTTCCAGGTGGCGATGGAAGACCTGCGCCTGCGCGGCGCGGGCAACATCCTGGGCGAGGTGCAGTCCGGGCATATGAGCCGCGTGGGTCTCGACCTCTATCTGGAGATGCTGGAGGAGGCCGTCTCCCGCCTCAAGGGCACGCCCGCGGCCACCGTGGCGGAAACGGAACTCAACATCGGTCTGCCCGCCCATATCCCGCAGGATTACATTGCCGACGGCCGCGAACGCCTGCGCTGCTACAAGGCCCTTTCCTCCGCCGTGGACGGCGCTGCCCGCGAAGAGGTGGCGCTCTCCCTGCGCGACCGCTTCGGGGCCTTCCCCGTGGAACTGGAAAACTTTCTGGCCGTACTGGATTTCAAGCAGTTTTTGGGCGAGCTGCAAGTGCAGCGGGCAGACATCACCCTGGATCATGTCAAACTGGTCTGGGCGGACGGACAGGATGCCGTGTCCCCGGAAAAACTCGTGGCCCTGGCCGCCGGGACACCCGGCGCGCGCCTGCTGCCCCCGGCCGGGCTCTTCTGCCCCCTGCCGCAGGGCATGAGCGTGGGCGAGGGCCTGAACGCCATCCGCAGCAAGCTGGAGACCGCACGCCTGCCCCGTTAGGGGCTGTTGGCATGATGCGTTCTTGTTTGGGGGGGCAGGGCATGGAGCGAGCGTTCAGGAGAGCATCAGGCGGCCATGCCTTGTTTGTATCGTTTATCCAGCGGGAATGTATTGAAAGATCATGATGACAGACCCTAGCCGCAGAGAGGAAGCCATGCCCCATAGCGCCATTCTCCCTGATCCCCGCAACGGCAGGCGGCGGCCGCCGCTGCTCCTGTGCTGTCTGCTGCTCCTGAGCGGCCTGCTGGCGGCCTCCTGCGTGGAAAGCAGCCTGTCGGACGGGGCCGTGGCCAGCGTCAACGGCAAGACCATCAGCCTGCGTCTGGTGCAGGCCCTCATGGACAGTCGTTCCGTGGATATGGGTGCGCTGGAGGTCAGCACGCCGGAGAGCATGAAAAATCAGTACGGCGAGGCGCTGGGGACGCTCATCATCGCCTGCCTTGCCGAGGAGGAGCTCGCCGAGCGCGGGCAATCCGTCAGCGAAGAGACCGTCAGCCGCGAGGAAAAACTCATCCGCGAAGACTACGAGGATGAGGACCTGAACGCCTATCTGGAGCGCGAGGCGCTCGATTATGAAGACTGGCGCAGGCTGCTGCGGGTGCATCTGACCATGCAGGCCTTTGAACGGCAGGTCCTCCTGCCGGGCATACGCATCAGCGTGGACGAGGTGCGCGCCTATCATGCGGCCAATGTGGAGCGTTTCCACGTGCCGGAACACATGATGCTCTGTTTCCTTGCCGGTGAGGACAAGGCGCAGCTGGAAGCCTATTGCCGCCGCTTCCCCACCGGGCGCGACAATGTGCCGGACGGGCTGCGCGTGCAGTGTCTGGATATGGAAGAGTCCGAGCTGCCGCAGCCGGAACGCAAGGAAGTGGCGGCCATCAGCGAAGGCAAGTGCGGCAAGATCCGCGAGGTGGACGGCAGCTTCCGGGCCTTTGGCGTGGTGGTGCGCCACGAGGGCGGGGTGCAGCCTGCGGCTGCCGTGTATCCCTTCATCGAGAGCGCGCTGCGGGAACAGAAGCTGCGGGTCTCTTTCAGCCAGTGGCTGGAACGGCGGCTGGCGAAGGCGGACATCCGGGTGGCGGCCGCTCTGCGTCCGGTACTGGAAGATATGGCCCGGCGGTCCCGTGAGCGGGAGGCGCGCAAGGCCGCTCCGGCGGCGGACAGTTCGGCGCTGCCCCCGGAAGAGGAGGCGCAGGACGCTGCCTCCGGAACATCCGACGCGCCGTCAGCGGACGAAAAGGCCGCCGAAAAAGAGGCAGGGACTTCAGGTTCCTCCTCGTGATCCGGCAGCATCCCGCCAGAGCGTTTTGCCTTTGAAAAAGGGAAAACGCGAGGCGGCGGCACAGCGCCGCCCGTCCCAAACCAGGCGGAAAACCGCGTTTTTTCCGCGAAACGCCAGGCCGCATGGGGTGAAACGCGAAGCGTTCCAAACGGAAAATGCCCGGAGGGGCAGGGCGGACTGCCCATTGCCTTTTGCGCGGATTGCGGCTATTGGCAGAGAATTCAGCTCATACCGTGTGGGGGAGAATCGTCGTGAAAAAAATTCTTCTGTTCCTGTTGTGCCTGCTGGTCATGACGACCTGTGCGGAGGCCGCCCAGCTCAACAATGTGGCTGCCGTGGTCAACGGCAAGGTCATCACCATGTTCGATCTGCAGAAGGCTGCCATGCCGGATCTGGCGCGTGCCCGCCTCAACCCCAATGATCCCAAGCAGAGCAAGAAGGTCAACGAGGTGTTGCGCAAGGCGCTGGACAACCTCATCATCAACATGCTCGTGGAGCAGGAGGCCAAACGCCTCGGCGTGACGGTCTCGGACAGCGAGGTGGACCAGGAACTCATCGCCATCATGAAGGAGCGCCGCCTCACCCGCGACCAGTTCGAGGCCCAGCTCAAGCGTCAGGGACTTTCCCTTGCCGAACTGCGCGAGACCTTCAAGGGCAACATCATGCGGCAGAAGATCATGGGTATGCAGGTCGGCCGCAAGGTCGTGGTGACGCCCGAAGAGATCCAGGCCTACTACAACAAGCACAAGGACGAACTCTTCCTGCGCGACGGCCTGCACATGGGGCTGATCGTCTACCATCCCAATACCAGCGCAAGCAGCATCGCCGCGCAGATCAAGTCCGGCAAGCTGAGCTTCGCCGAAGCGGCGCGCAAGTATTCCGTGGGCCCCAATAAGGAAAAAGGCGGCGACATGGGCCCGGTGGAATGGGACAAGCTCAACCCCGAATGGTCGGAACGCCTGAATGATATGCGCCCCGGCGACGTGACGCCCCTCTTCAATATCCAGAAGAATATCAAGGCGCAGGTAATGCTGTTCCGTCCCGGCGCGACCGGCCCGGACAAGCCGCTCACCCTCGAAGAGGCCACGCCCCAGATCGACGCCATCCTCCGGCGGCCCAAGGCCATGGAACGGTTTGAAGATTATGTCGGCCAGCTGCGCAGCCGGGCTGTCATCGATATCCGGCTGTAGCGGCAGAGAGGAACGATCATGAATCTGGAAGAACTGGGCGCGGCCCTCAGGGCGGAACGCGAGCGGCGCGGCCTCGGCATCGAAGACGTGGCCAATACGCTCAAGATCGGCGCACGGCAGCTGCGGGCGCTGGAAGAGGCGGATCTGTCATCCCTGCCGCATGTGGCCTACACCCGTGGCTTCATCCGCTCTTACGCGACGTTTCTTGGCCTTTCGCAGGCCGAGATCGAAGAAGTGCTGCATTGCCTTGCGCCGCAGGAAAACATCGTGGCCTCTCAGGCCGTCTACACGCCCGCCGAAGAGAGCGGCAACGCCTCCGCGGGCAGGCTCTTCTCCCTCGTCGTGGTGCTGATCATCCTTGTGGGCGGCGGCTACTTCCTCTGGAACAGCGGCCTTGCCCAAAAGGGCATGGATATGCTGCGCGGCTCCGATACGAACACGCCTCAGGTGGCAAGGCCCTCCGGCCTGCCGGAAGAAGCGGAGACCCCGCCCGCGGATGCCGCCGGCACGCAGGAGAGCAGCAGGACGCAAAACGAAAAGCCGCAGTCCACCGCGCAAACCGCTGCGCTGTCCGCGGCTCCGCAGTCCGCAGCGCCGGCCGCTCCCGCGCCAGCCGCACCGGCAGAGAAGGCTGCCGCCCCCGCAGCAGCAAGCCCCGCGGCTCCCGCTACTCCCGCCACTTCCGCCGCCGCGACGCCCGCCGCCCCCGAACAGGAGGAGACCGCGGACGCCGCCGACGGCGTGCAGCCCGGGCAACACAAGGTCATCATCATCGCTACCGAAGAATGCTGGATACACTCCAGCGCCGATAAGACGGACGTTCGGCAATTCTCGCTCAGCAAGGGCGATACCTTTGCCCTGACCTTCAGCACCCGCCTCGAACTCAAGCTCGGCAACGCCGGCGGCGTCCGCATCCGCTACGACGGCAAGGAAATGCCGCCCGCCGGCACGTCAGGTCAGGTACGCAGTCTCGTTTTCCCGCCCCAGAATTAGACGGGGAAAGGGTTTTTTACGCGGGGGAGGAGGGGCGCTTTTTGAAAAAAGCGCCCCT
>DWYJ01000104.1 GCA_019118745.1 Candidatus Desulfovibrio gallistercoris
CTGGTCGGCTTCCCGCCGCCGTGGCCCGCAAGCCGCCCCCGGACCGGTACGTCCCCCGGCGGCATGGGAAAAATGGGGCTTTTCAGCGGACAACATCATTCCACATGCCGGCAGAGACCACCCGTACCCACAGATTTTTCTCCATGCCGCCGGGGGACGGAACAGATACGCGACCATCCGCGGGAAACGACGCCCTTGCATCCTCCCGGTAAAGCGCGTTTGGGGGGATGGGGGGAGTTTGAGGGGGGAAGGGCCCCTTTGGGCGTGAGCAAAGGGGCCCTTCCCCCCTCAAAAGCCATCCCCCGCATCACCTCCCGGCCAGCAGACTGCGCAGGGCCGCACCGGGTTGGCCGTCCTTCATGAGGGCGGTGCCCACGAGGGCGGCGTCATAGCCTGCCTCGGCGGCGGCGCGGAGTTGTTCCGGGGATTCCATGCCGCTGGCGGCTATCCAGCATTCGCCGTTTTGCGGGGGGAAGCGCCGGACGATGTCGAGGCAGGCGGCGCAGTCCACGCGCAGGGTCGCCAGATCGCGGGCATTGACCTGGATGATGCGGGCCCCGCTTGCGCGGGCGAGGGCCAGCTCGTCCGCGTCGAAGACTTCCACCACGGCCTGCATGCCGTGTGCTTCGGCCTGTTCGCGCAGTCGGCGCAGCAGGCCCGCATCGGGCGTCAGGCCCACGATGAGCAGGAGGGCCGCCGCCGGTGTGGCGGCCGTGGCTGCTATCTGGAGCGGATCGAAGAGGAAGTCCTTGCGCAGCAGGGGCACGGGACGGCCACCGTCCTGGAGGGCGGCGTGGGCTTCGGCAAGGTAGTCCAGCCGCCCCTGAAAGAAGCGTTCCTCGCTGAGGACGGATATGGCTCCGGCCCCGGCCTGCGCGTACTGGCGGGCGACCTCGGCAGCCGTCAGATCGCGGCAGATGACGCCGCGGGACGGAGAGGCCCGCTTGTATTCGGCGATGACGGACAGCGGGGCCTGGCCGGAGGGACGGCGCAGGGCGGCGAGGAAGTCGCCGCGCGGCCCGGTGAAGGGCGCGGGCAAGCGCCCTTCCCGCTGCTGACGGCGTAAGGCTGCCACTTCGCCGGCCTTGGCCCAGAGAAAGCGCTCAAGCCGCATGGAGCACTCTCCTTCCCAGACCGGATCCCACGGCCTCGCGGGCGCGGGCCATGCAGAGGTCCAGGGTGGGCGCATCTTCCAGCAGATAGAGGGCCAGGCCCACATTGAGCGTCACCATGTCGCGCATGGCGCGGCTGCCGCCTCCGGCCAGCAGGTCGCGCAGGACGGCCACGGCCTCGTCCTTGCTGCCGACGGCGAGGTCTTCCGGGGTGCAGGGGGGGATGCCGAAATCCGCGGGATCGAGAGGCAGGGGCGAGATCTTGCCGTGTTGCAGGAGGAGCACCTCCGCCGGGCCGATGGGGGTGATCTCGTCATAGCCGCCCGCGCCGCAGACCACGGCCGCGCGTTCCAGCGGCGACTGGGCCAGCGTCTCGGCCACGAGGCGCAGCAGTTCGGGCCGGGCCACGCCCATGAGCAGATGGCTGGGGCGGGCCGGATTGATCATGGGGCCGAGGAGGTTGAAGAGCGTGCGCACGCCCAGCTCCTTGCGCAGCGGGCCGATATTCTTGAAGGCCGGGTGGAAGTGCGGCGCATAGAGGAAGGCGAAGTTGCGTTCCCGCACCCTGTCGGCCACGGCGGCCGGGTCGGTATTGAGGTCCATGCCCAGCGCTTCCACGGCGTCGGCGCTGCCGCAGGTGGAGGACACCGCCCGGTTGCCGTGCTTGACCACCTTATGCCCCATGCCGGCCAGCACCAGCGAGGTGGCGGTGGAGCAATTGAAGGAATGGCGTCCGTCTCCGCCGGTGCCTACCACGTCGATGGCGTTCCCCACGCCGTCCACCCGCACGGCGCGGGCCAGGGCGGCGCGGGTGGCATGGGCCAGCTCCAGCGCGCTTTCTCCCTTCATGCGCAGGGCCAGCAGGAAGGCCCCGGCCTGCGCGGCGGTGAGCTTGCCGTCCATGAGCGCGGCGAAGGCGGCGGCCGCCATGTCCGGGGTGAGGTCTTCGCGCCGGGCCAGACGTTCGAGGATGCGGTCCATGTGCAGGCTGGCCGCCTCGGCGGGCAGGATCGCCTGCGGGAAGTTGCCCAGCAGGCGCAGGCCTTCCGGCGTCAGGATGGATTCGGGATGGAACTGCACGCCCACCCACGGCCGGTCATCGTAGCGCAGGGCCATCACCTCGCCTTCCGGGGCGCGGGCCGTCACGGTGAAGGGGATGGCGAGGGGGCCGTCGTCCCGCACCACCAGCGAATGGTAGCGCGCCACCCGCAGGGGATTGGGCAGGCCGTCGAAGAGCCCGCTGCCGTCGTGCACGATCTCCGATTGCTTGCCGTGCATGATGCAGGGGCCGACCTCCACCCGCGCCCCGGCGTGCAGGCCGAGCAGCTGATGCCCGAGGCAGACGCCGAGCACCGGGATATGGGTGGGCAGCAGCTCCAGAAAACGCGGGCAGAGCCCGGCATTTTCCGGACGGCCGGGGCCGGGAGAGATGCAGACCTGCCGCAGGCCGGGGTCGCGGGCCAGGTCGAGGATGCGCGGGTCGTCATTGGTCAGCACCAGCGGCTCCTGCCCCAGCGCGTAAAAGGCCTGCACCAGATTGTAGGTAAAGGAATCGTAATTATCGATGAGCAGAAACATGGCATTCTTCCTCGTTGCGCAGGGCAAGGCGCATGATGGCCGACTTGTTGCAGACTTCTTTCCATTCCAGTTCCGGGTCCGAATCGTGGACGATGCCGCCCCCGGCCTGCCAGCACAGTTCCCCGTCCCTGAGCCACATGCTGCGGATGGTGATGCCGGTGTCCAGATGCACGGCGTCCTTGTCCAGTCCCAGCCAGCCGACGCAGCCCGCATAGGGGCCGCGGCCGCGGCCTTCCATCTCGCGGATGATCTGCATGGCCCGCACCTTGGGCGCGCCGCTCACCGTGCCTGCGGGGAAGGTGGCGGCCAGCACGTCCAGCGCGTCCTTGCCCTCGTCCAGCTGGGCCGTGACACGGCTGGTCAGGTGCATGACGTGGGAGAAGCGTTCCACCTCCATGCAGCGTTCCAGCGAGACGCTGCCGGGCCGGGCCACCCGGCCCAGGTCGTTGCGGCCGAGGTCCACCAGCATGACGTGTTCGGCGCGCTCCTTGGGATCGTCCCGCAGTTCCTGCGCCAGCCGGGCGTCTTCCGCGTCGTCGCGGCCGCGCCGCCGCGTCCCGGCGATGGGCGAGAGCTGGAGCCTGCCGCGCGTGCAGCGCACCATGACTTCCGGGGACGAGCCGAAGAGCGTCATGTCCCCGATCTTCATATAGAACATGTAGGGCGAGGCATTGTAACGACGCATGCGCCGGTAGAGGGTGAAGGCGTCCCCGGCAAACGGCGTGGAGAAGCGCACCGACGGCACCACCTGTATGGCCTCGCCCGCATGCAGCATGGCGCGGATGCGTTCCACCACGGCCTTGTAGCCCGCTTCATCCGGGCTGGCGGTCACTTCGCCCCCATCCGGCAACGGCGCTTCGGCCGTCTGCCTGCCGCTGCTGACTTCCCGATGCTCGCCAAGGCTGATCTGGCAAAGGCGGTTGTAGAGATGGTCAAAGAGCAGCACCGTGCCCGGCAGCACGAGGGCGGCCTCGGCCTCGTCTTCCGGCATGGCCCCGGCCAGCGTGGGATGGAACAGCCGGGCCATGCCGAAGCCCAGCCAGCCGTATAGCGCCCGCGTGATGGGCGGCACATCCATGCCCTCCGGTGGCGTTATCCGCAGCTGCCGCATGAGGGCGCGCAAACCCGTCACATAGGGCTGCCCGTCGTGCGCGGCCAGCGGGGCGAGGCGATCATCCCGGATGTCCACGGCAAGCCGCCCCTCCCGGCAGGTCAGCACAAGGGCCATGTCGCAGGCCAGCACGCTGTAGCGGCCCCAGCGGCCGTCCACCTCGGCGCTTTCCAGCAGGATGCCGTCGCCGTTGCCCGCCATGCCCAGGAACAGGCTGATGGGCGTGTCCATGTCCGCCGGGAGCCAGCGCGCCCGCTGCCGCAGGACGCATGCCGCCTGCGCCGCCGGTTCCGCTGCCTTTTCCGCGTATGAGGTGCTGATGGGTTCGTGCATGTTCTTTCCTCGTGGTGTCCGTCTTCCGCCGCGGCATGTCCATTCGGAGATGGCCGGGCCATGAAACAAAAAAAGACGCCGTCCCGGGGGACGGCGTCCTGGTATCGACCAATGGCAAACAGATAACGCTATGCGGCGGGCCAGACCCGCACGTCCCCCCTGCATACATCAGAACGCCACCACCACGCGGCAAAGCTGAACTGAGTGCGGAAGGAAAGGGACATAGTTTTTACCTGTTGTCGTTATTTTTTGGGAGGATAGGCCGAAGGCCCGGCATTGTCAAGCGTGAGCCGATGAGAGACGTTCTTTCGCCAGCGGACAGCGGTCGTCCGGCGGCGGGCTACCCCTGCAACAATTGCAGCAACATGTGCGGAAAGGCGTTGGCCTGTGCCAGCATGGACGTGGCCGACTGGGTCAGCACCTGATTGCGGACGAAGGTCGTCATCTCCGTCGCCACGTCCACGTCGGAAATACGGGATTCCGCCGCCTGCAGGCTCTCGGCCTGCACGGTGAGGTTGGTCACCGTATTTTCCAGCCGGTTCTGCGTCGCGCCGAGGTGGGCGCGGATCTCATCCTTGCGGACGATGGCGTTATCCAGCCGGTTCAGGGCCTGTTGCGCTAGTTGCTGTGTTTTGATCGAGATGATGTCTCCGTTGGGATCGCCGGGCACAAAGCCGCCCGTGCCGGGCATGGCCGTCCAGTTGGCCTTGATGTTGAAATTGCCTGCTCCGGCAATAACGAGGATGATATCCTCCTTCACCTCGTCGATGGTCAAAACTTCCGTACGATTGCGCGTCACGTCATTTCCGCTGGGGTCGCTGCCGGTATAGCCGAAATTCATGCCGTTCACGGTGAACTGATGCAACGTATTTTCGTCCACAAAAGGGAGCAATTGCCCATTACCGTTGTATTGCGACGAGTCGCGTGTCGCGCCGGGCAAAAAGCCGTTGGCTTCCGTGACCACATTATCCAGCAGGGCGGAATAAAACGTACCGGCCAGTTGCTTGCCGGTGCGGTCAAAGATCTCGATGTCGTCGTTCATGCCCCAGTCATTGATCTCGATGCGCAGATTCGTGGTGCCGGCGGGGATGATGCCGAAGGCAACAAGGCCGGAAGTCAGATCATTCACCCACTGGCCGTTGGGGATCTTGTTGCCGAGGATGGGCACGCCGTTGATGCCGCCCGCCGCGCCCGCGCCGCCGGCCACGCCATCGCGCAGGCCGAGGCCGGCCAGGGTGGCGTCCCCTATCTCCACATAGTAATAATCTTCCGCGCTATCGTTGGCCGTGCCGAAATGCACCTTGAGCGCGCCGGTGGAGGACAGGCCGTCCTCACTGCCTGCGCCGGAGCCGTCGTGCCGCCCGGAAAGGGAGCCGTCCAGCAGTTTCACGCCGTTGAACTCCGTGGCCTTGGCGATGCGGTCTATCTCCGAAGCCATTTGCTGGAATTCGCTGTCGATGATGAGGCGCTGGGTGGAATCGTAAGTGCCGGTGGCCGCCTGTTCGGCCAGCTCCTTCATGCGGATGAGCTTCTCGTCGATGATCTGCAAGGCCCCGTCCGCCGTCTGGATGAGCGAAACGGCATCATTGGCGTTGCGCGCGCCCTGCCCCAAGGCCCGGATGTCCGCCCGCATAAGCTCACGGATGGCCAGCCCCGCCGCATCATCCGCCGCCTGCTCCACACGCAGGCCGGTGGAGAGACGGCGCACGGAGTCCGCCAGCGTGTCGTAATGCGCCGACAACTGACGGGACACGCCATAGGCCATGAGGTTATGGTTGACGGAAAGGGGACTCATGCGGCGGCCCTCCCAAGCCCCGTCAGCGTGGGTGACGCTCCAGTCCGCCGGGGAACACCCGCACGACGAAGGGACGGCTGCCTCTTGGCGTCGTTTATATCAGTAAGAGAGAGAGAGAGAGAGAGAGAGAGAGAGAGAGAGCGCAGATCCGGGGGGAGAACTTGGCATCACTGACGACTCCATGCACAGAATTTTTCTTTTTTATAAAAATATTCCCCTGTTTCGTCAAGCTACTTGCTCGGCCGGAATAGGCGCATAGCCCATTTCGCGGCTGATCACACGCATGCTTTCCCCGTTAGAGCAATTCCACAGTGAAAATGTGGAGTGTGAGGGCAGCGCCAGCAGGGAGATTAGACACGATTTCCCTGCGAATCCGCTCTAGGGGCTGTTTCTAAAAAAGCTGGACATCTTAAATGACTCCTGCTTTCCTGTTTGTCATGAGCAGACATGACATTTCAGATGAAAAGTGGGCGGTCATCGGTCCTATGCTGGAAAAGAAAAAGACTGAAACCAGAGGACGGAAGCGTAAAGATGACCGCCTCATGTTCAATGGTATTTTGTGGATTTTGAAAACTGGAGCACCCTGGAGGGATTTACCTGCGGAATTCGGACCATGGAATACTGTTCATAAACGGTTTCTCGAATGGACAAGACTCGAAGTCTGGGATGATATTTTACGCATGCTGTCCATAAAAGCTGATCGGGATGCCCTCATTATTGATGCGACCTTTGTCAAGGTGCATCAGCACGCCACCGGCGCAAAAGGGGGCACTTCCGACAGGAAATCGGACGTACAAAGGGCGGACTGACAAGCAAAATTCATGCGGTTGTTGACGCTCTTGGAAATCCTTTGCGCATATATCTCACGGCGGGCAACGTAAACGATACGGTACCCGCTGGGGGACTCCTTGCGAATTTGTCCGCGGACAAGCTCCTTGCGGATCGAGCTTATGACAGTGATGCAGTGCTGGAGCAGGCTCGACAACAAAAGATGGAAGTAGTTATTCCCTCCCGAAAGTGCAGACGTCAACAGCGGGAGTATGATGCCCATGTGTACAAGGAACGTCATCTAGTTGAATGCTTTTTTGCAAAGCTCAAGTCATTTCGACGCATTGCAACCCGCTATGACAAATTGGCCGCGACATTCCGGGCAAACGTCATGTTAGCGGCCTGTCTGGTCTGGCTGCAATAAACTTTTTAGAAACAGCCCCTAGGGTCAGGACTCATTATTTCCATACGCTTCAAAAAAGAGTAGGCATGGAGACGGAGGTTACCATGTCTGCTCTTTTTTATCTTTCATCTGCTCAAATGGATACCATCCGCCCTTTCTTTCCTCGCT
>DWYJ01000105.1 GCA_019118745.1 Candidatus Desulfovibrio gallistercoris
CACCCCTTCCCCCAACGCGCTTTGCCTGGGAGGATGAAATACGACGCGACACGCAATCCCCCTCTTCGCCCGCCTGTCCCCCGGCGATACAAAAGGACAGCTTTTCCGACAGCCCCCATAAACACCTTCAAAATGCCTAGCGAGCAGAAGCGCCGCGCAGGCGACCACGCCCGGATGCCGGGCCGAAGCCGCAAGCAGCGGCAGAAAAAGAAAGCCCTTCCCGTCTGGAAAGAACCTACACACAGGGGAAAATTCCCATGCAGGGAACGAAACTCCCCGCCGGTCAGGAGACGGACGAAAGAAAAGCCCTCAGCATCAGCGAGCCGGGGCGCGGAGGCGATCCCCGCAACGCGGGAGCGCCGCAGCAGGCGCGCATATCACCCGCGAAGCGGGAAGATGCGCGCCGATTGGCCCCCTGCGGCGAGCGGCGGACAAGGTACACGACATGCGGCAGCGACGCCCGCCACCACACGAGACAAGGGGGAGTACGGGGGTCGTAGGGGGTGTAGAGGGGCACGCCCCTCTCACCCCCTGCCGCATCTCTGCTGTCGATGCCCGTAAGGCTCCTGCGTCGCCTAACGGGCACGGCCCTGCGGGCCGCCATTCGGTCGCCCGCCGGGCAGCGACCACGCCCGGATGCCGGGCTGAAGCCGCAAGCCAGCGGAAGAAAAAAGAAAGAGGGAAAGAAGGAAGGAAAGAAACCTCCCGCCGCGTCAGGCGTCTTCCGTATCGCGCACCACTTCGAGGATGAGCGGCAACTTGCGGATATCCTCGATGAGCTGATAGAGCTGGCTGGCGTCCCTGACCTCCACGGTGACGCGGATCTCCGAGCGCCCGTCCAGCAGGCTCGTGGCCGTCAGGGTCATGATGTTGATGTCGGCCCCGGCCAGCGTCTGGGTGACATTGGCCAGCACACCGCGCTCGTTCTTCGCCAGGATGAAGATGCCCGCCTCGTACGGCTTCTGCTGCTCTTCCGCGCCGTCCCAGTGCACGGAGATGAGCCGTTCCGGCTCCATATTGGCCACATTGGCGCAGTCGGCGCGGTGCACGGTCACGCCCATGCCGCGACTGATGTAACCGATGATGGGATCGCCGGGCACGGGGTTGCAGCACTTGGCGAAGCGCATGAGCACGCCGTCCACGCCGGAGATGCCCACACCCTCGCTCTTGCGCTTGGCGGTCTCCTTGCTTTCCTTGATGCTGGGCGCGGCGGGCTGTTCGGCCGCCACGTCGTCGGGATGCATGACGGCATAGAGCTTGTTGAGCACGCGGCGGGGCGTGATGTGGGCATAGCCCACGGCGGCGGTCAGTTCGTCCGCATTCTCAAAGTTCATATCCTGCGCCACGATGGCCAGGTGGCCGTCCTTGGTGGCGCGGCTGACGTTGAGATTCATCTTGCGGCCTTCCTTCTCCAGCATGTCGCGGCCCAGGGTGATGGCGTGGGCGCGCTCCTCGGTACGCAGATAGCGCTGGATGCGGGTGCGGGCGCGGGCCGTCTTGACCATCTTGAGCCAGTCCCGATTGGGATTGCGCGCGGGATCGGTGATGATCTCCACCGTATCGCCGTTCTTGAGCGGCGTGCCCAGCGGCATGAGGCGGCCGTTGATCTTGGCCCCGGCGCAGTGGTGGCCCACCTTGGTATGGATGAGGAAGGCGAAGTCCAGCGGCGTGGCCCCTTCGGGGAGCTCCTTGACCTGCCCGGCGGGCGTGTAGACGTAGACCTCGTCCTTGAAGAGGTCGAGCTTGAGGGAATGCATGAACTCGCGCGAGTCGGCTTCATCCCCCTGCCGTTCGAAGATCTCCCGCAGCCAGGAGAACTGTTCAAGGTCGCGCGGATTGACGCGTCCCTTTTCCTTATAGAGCCAGTGCGCGGCCACGCCGTGCTCGGCCTGCCGGTGCATGTCCTCGGTGCGGATCTGGATCTCGATGCGCTCGCCCTCCGGCCCGATGACCGTGGTGTGCAGGCTCTGGTAGCCGTTGGACTTGGGCATGGAGATATAGTCCTTGAAGCGCCCGTGTACCGGCTTCCACTGCGAGTGCACCAGCCCCAGCACGGCGTAGCAGTCCCGGATATCCTTCACCAGCACGCGAAAGGCCATGATGTCGTGCATCTCGTCCAGAGTGAGGTTCTGGGATTGCATCTTCTTCCAGATGCTGTACTTGTGCTTGATGCGGCCGTAGACCTGCCCGCTGACCTTGTTGGATTCCAGCAGGTCGCGGATGAGGGAGACCACCTTTTCGATGATCTTCTTTTCCACCACCTGATGCTTGTCTAGCCAGTGGTCGATCTGATTGTAGATGTCCGGCTGGAGATATTTGAAACTCAGGTCTTCCAGATCGCGCTTGAGCAGATAGAGACCGAGACGGTTGGCCAGCGGCGCGTAGATGTCCATCGTCTCCTGCGCTATGCGCCGCTGCTTGTAGGCCTTCTGGAAGTCCAGGGTGCGCATGTTGTGCAGGCGGTCGGCCAGCTTGACCATGAGCACGCGCATGTCATGGCTCATGGCCAGGATCATCTTGCGGATGTTCTCCGCCTGCGCCTCTTCCTTGTTGTCGAAGGGGATGAGGCTGATCTTGGTCACCCCGTCCACGATGTCGGCCACTTCCTCACCGAAGTTGTCGTCTATCTCTTCGATGGTGGCCTTGGTGTCCTCCACCGTGTCGTGCAGCAGGCCCGCGGCCACCGTCGGCTCGTCGAAGCCCATCTCCGCCAGGGTATAGGCCACCGCCAGCGGATGCGAGAGGTACGGCTCGCCGGAAAGGCGCGTCTGCCCCGCATGGGCCGTGGCGGCAAAAACATAGGCCCGCTGTATAAGCTCCAGATCGGCATCGGGATTGCCCGCCGCCACCTTGTCGAGAATTTCCTGAATACGGATCATGGCCGCCTCATGAAGGGTAGGAAGGGATGGGACGTTGCCGTGCCGCCATGCCACCGGACACGGCATCGCACACGCTTGCATCTCCTGACTGTCCGACAAGTATGCCCGCTTGTCAACGGTCGGCGGCCGTGCCCCCGGCAAGAGCACGCTGGTATTTTTCTTGCATTTTTCCGGCAGAGGAAATTCTTGCCGGAGGGATACCATGAAGCTGTCTTCGCTGCTTTCCACAGATACGCAACAAAAAAAGACGCCGCTTTCCGGGATCAGCCGGACGCGGAACGTCTCGCGGGTCGGCAGTCAGGGCGGCTCCTTTTCCAGCCACATCGTTGCCGCCAATCAGCGCGGCGATACCGTGGACATCTCCGAGGAAGGCCGGGCGCTGGCCGCGGCCATGCTGAACAAGAAAGATCAGGAAGCCACGGCCGCCTGATCCCCTTTCCCTGTTTTTCACCGTCCTGATACGGAGGAGGGTCTTTCCCTCCTCCGTTTTTCTTTTCCGCATGCGCCCCGCTGCCGCACGCGCACAAGAAAGCCCCTCTTCTCCTCCATCCCGCCGGGGGACGGACAGACGGCAAGCGGACGCGCGGGCCGTGACGCTCTTCCATCCTCCCCCAATAGAGCATTTTCCGTTTGAAACGTTTCGCGGTCCAAACCATACGGCTTGGTGTTTCGCAAAAAAACGCGGTTTTCCCGCTCACTTTGGGCCGGGAGGCGCTGTGCCGCCGCCTCGCATTTCGCTTTTTTTCAAAGGCAAAATGCCCTAGGACCTGTTAACACAAATTTTACAACTAATTTCAATAGATAGAACAAATATGCCATACACACGCCACTTGTCTTTGGTGGCGGGGTCACCTCGTATTCCTGCCTCTTCCCCCGATAAAAGCGCGCTGGGGAAGGGATGGGGGCTTGGGGGAAGGATTACGGGAACGCCTTTTCTCGCTTCGCTGTGAAAAGGCTGGGCCCTCCCGCGCCGGCGGCGACCGAAAGGCGGCCCGCAGGGCCGTGCCTGTTAGGCGACGCAAGAGCCTTACAGGCATCGACAGCAGAGCGCGACCGAAAGGCGGCCGGAGGCCGTGCCCGTTAGGCGACAAAGGAGCCTTACGGGCATCGACAGCAGAGCGAGGGGTTTCCCTTCCCCCAACGTACATCACGACAGTGTAACAGGCCTTACGGCGTCAGCGTATGGCGTTGCAGGGCGCGCGGCACCCACCAGTCCTCGAAGTTGTACATGATGCCGGCCAGGGCGGGCTTGATGCCCATGAAGCGTTTTTGCACCACGGGCAGGGAATACGGCACATAAAGGAAGCAATAGGGCTGGTCGTCGGCCAGCACTTCCTGCACGCGCCAGTAGAGACGCTTGCGCTTTTCCTGATCCGGGGTGATGCGGGCCTCTTCGAGCAGGCGATCCAGTTCGGGATTCTTGTAGCGGGTGAAGTTCAGGCCGCCTTCCACGGCCTGGGAGCTGTGCCAGACCTGATAGATGTCCGGGTCGGAGGTGATGGTCCAGCCGAGCATGACGGCGTCGAAGCGGCCCTTGTTCACGAATTCGCGGATGAAGGCCGCCCATTCCACCACGCGGATCTCCACGGCGATGCCGATCTTTTTGAGCTGGCTCTGGATGAGGGTGGCCGTGAGGATGCGTTCCTCGTTGCCCTGATTGGTGAGGATGGTGAAGGCAAGGGGCTTGCCGTCCTTGTCCAGGATGCCGTCGCCGTCCGTATCCCGGAAGCCGGCTTCGGCCAGCAGGGCGCGGGCGGCCTCGCGGTCGCATGTCGGGGGCTTGAGGCGGGGATGATAGGCCCAGGTGCCGGGCTTGTAGGGGCCGAAGGCCGGTTCCCCTTCGCTCAGCAGCACCACATTGACGATGTCCTGCCGGTCGATGGCCTGCGAGATGGCCCGGCGCACGCGCACATCCTGGAAGAAGGGATGCTCCATATTGAAGCCGAGGAAGACGTAGGCGCTGCCGAGGTAGCGGTACTTGTTGAAATTTTTCCGCCATCCCGGGCCGGAGGTCTGGCGCAGGTACTGGAGGGGGGTCAGATTCATGAAATCGAGCTGCCCGGCCCGCGTTTCCAGAAACATGGTGGCCATGTCCGGGATGATGCGGAAGACCACCTCGTCGATGTGCGGACGTCCGGCAAAGTAGGTGGGCGAGGCCGCCAGCGTGATGCGCGCGCCGGGTTCCCAGCTCTTGAGGCGGTAGGGCCCGGCCCCTACGGGCTTGCGGGAAAAGGGCGTCTGCCGGATGTTCTGCCCTTCCAGGACGTGTTTGGGCAGGATGGGCTGCATCCAGGTGAAGATGCCGCGGGCAAAGAACTGATCGTACAGCACTTCAAAGGTATAGCGGTCGATGACCCTGAGGTCCTTGACGCGCAGGAAGTCGTCGGCATAGGGGCTGGCCGTGGCCGGATCGCAGACGAGCTTCCAGGTGAAGGCCACATCCTCGGCCGTGAGCTCCACGCCGTCCTCCCAGAGGATGCCCTTGCGCAGGGTGAAGCGGTAGCGGCGGCCGCCGTCCTCCACGCTGTAGCTCTCCGCCGCCCAGACTTCCGGCTCAAGGTCCTTGTTCATGCGCAGGGGAGCCACGTAGAGCATGTCGGCCACCTCATGCGAGGCGGAGTCGGAGGTCAGATAGGGGATGAGGTTGGAGGCCTCCCCGATGCTGCCGAACAGGATACGGTCCCCGTCCACGGGGGTGGAGAACGAATCCTGCGCCGAAACGCCGCCCTCAGGGGCGTCGGGCCGGGCAAAAACGGCGCCGGCGCTTCCCAGCAGCACCGTCACGATGAGAAACCATACGCAAAAGCGCCTTTTTGCCGGCGGGATGTTTCCACGGGACGAAACCCCGCAAGGGCCTGTCCACCTGTCGTTGCGCGGTTTTTGATAACGATTGTACATAACTTGCAATCTTTTGTTGCCTTCAGGGTTTGTTTTGTGCTACTGACTCAAAATTGCCATTATGCCCCTGCCGCAGCGGCAGGGTGGGAGAAGTATGAGCAGATCCGAACAAGTTGTCATCACGGAAATGTGCGAGGCCTTCCTCCACGACTCCGTGCCCGAATATATCCGCGACACGGCCTACCCTATCCTTTCCGAAGGCGGTGTGCAAAAAATAAATATACAGGAAGGCGAACCCTGGGAAGTGCAGGGGCTCATCCAGGGCGAGGACCTGCAGGTCTATACGCCCAGCCTCACCTTTACTCTGTCTGATCGCAGCACGCGCCATCAATGCAACTGCTCGGACGCTTTCACCGGCATCTGCCGGCATGTGGCGGCGCTGGCCCTGCGCCTGCTGGAGGAACTGCGCAAGGAACAGGGCAATGACGAAGCCGTGCCCGCGCCCGTCTCGGACTGGAAGGAGAGCTTCCGCTCCTTCTTCTCCACGGACATGGAGCCGGAGCCGGGGCGGCATTATCTCATCTTCCGCTTCGAGCCGGAGCCCGGCCGCCTGCTGGTCTCCTTCTTCCGGGGGCGGCAGAACAAGTCCGGCCTTTCCAGCGTGCATAATGAGGTGACGCTGGATCAGATCATCCATAATCCCGGCTGGTGCGAATTTTCGCCGCAGCTGCCGCTGGTGGCCAAGCAGATCGGCCAGCATCTCGACTATTACGGCCACCGGGTGGAGATCCCCAACGGCCTGACCTCGTGGTTCTTCTGGGCCGTGCGGCGGGAATATTACCTGCTCTGGAAGGATACGGACAAGCCCTGCCGCATCGAGAGCACGCCCTTTGCCCTCAAGCTCAAGCCCAATCTGGATGATGCGGGCTTCTGCTTCGACGTGCTGCTCAAGCGCGAAGGCCGCCAGCCCCTGCCCATCGTCAGCCGGGACGAGGAGGCGCGCGACGAGAGCAGCCCCGAAGCCGCGCCCATCACCTTCCACGGGCAGATGCCGCTCTGGGTCTGCTATCAGCACAATTTCTACCCCGTGCAGACGGGGCTTGCGCCCTCGCTGGTGCGGCGGCTCATCTACGAGCGCCCCGTGGTGCCGCATGAGGAGATCTCCGAATTCCTCGACCGGGTGTGGACGCGCCTGCCCGCCTCGGAGCTTTACGAGCCGCAGCAGTTCCTGCGCCAGATGGAGCCGGTGTTCCAGCCCGCCACCTACAATCCCAAACTCTTCCTGGACGAGGAAGGCAGCCTGCTCACGCTGGAGATCGACAACATCTACGAGACCAAGCACGGCGAGTTCACGCTCAACGGGCCCAATCCCGATTTCCAGACCGGCAGTTACACCTACGAGGGGCAGACCTATCTGGTGCGGCGGCATCAGGACGAGGAGGCCCAGCTCATGAGCGAGCTGGCGGCCATGGACTTCCAGTCCCGTTCCAACCGCCTGTGGTTCCTCGAACCGGAAGAGGCCATCTCCTTCCTGCTGGATTCCTACCCCAAGCTGGTGGACTATTACCGCGTCTACGGCGAGAAGGCCCTGTCCCGCTACAAGGTGCGCACGGCCAAGAGCACCATCACCGCGCAGGTGGTGAGCAACGAAAAGGAAAAGTGGTTCTCGCTGGACATCTCCGTGGATTACGAGGGCCAGTCCCTGCCGCTGGAAAAGATCTGGAAGGCCTGGACGCGCGGCAAGCGCTATGTGCAGCTCAAGGACGGTTCCTACACCAGTCTGCCGCAGGAATGGCTGGAAAAGATCGCCCACAAGCTCACCGCCCTGGGGCTTGACCCCAGCAAGCCGCCGCAGACCAAGTTCAAGCAGTTCGAAGCGCCGGTGCTGGACAGCCTGCTGGAGGATCTGCCCGGCGCGAGCACGGACTCCTTCTGGAACAACCTGCGCGAGAAGATACGCTCCTTCCGGGAAGTGCGCCCGGTGCCCGCGCCGCAGAAGTTGCAGGCCACCTTGCGCTCGTACCAGCTGCAGGGGCTTTCCTACCTCAACTTCCTGTCCGAATACGGCTTCGGCGGCATCCTGGCCGACGAGATGGGCCTCGGCAAGACCGTGCAGACCCTCGCCTTCATCGAGCACATGGTGGAACATCATTACGAGGGCCCCAACCTCATCGTGGTGCCCACCTCCGTGCTGCCCAACTGGGAGCGCGAAGCGGAGAAGTTCGTGCCGCATCTGCGCCGCCTGACCATCTACGGCACCCGGCGCGAAGGCATGTTCAAGCATATCGCGGAATCGGATCTGGTCATCACCACCTATGCCCTGCTGCGCCGCGACCTCGAGGAGATGGAGAAGTACGAGTTCAACACCGTCATCCTCGACGAGGCCCAGAACATCAAGAACCCCAACACCATCACGGCCCGCGCCGTGCGGCGCATCAACGCGCGCATGCGGCTCTGCCTCTCCGGCACGCCCATCGAGAACAACCTCTTCGAGCTCTGGAGCCTGTTCGAATTCCTCATGCCGGGCTTCCTCGGTTCGCAGCATGCCTTCCAGCGCGGCATCGTCAAGCCCATCAAGGACGGCGACGCCGAGACGCTGGAATATCTGCGCACCCGCGTGCGCCCCTTCATCCTGCGCCGCACCAAGGCCGAAGTGGCCAAGGACCTGCCGCCCAAGGTGGAGAGCGTCACCTGCTGCGCGCTGGAAGAGGCGCAGGCCGAGCTCTACGCCGCCCTTGCCCGCAAGCTGCGGGCGCAGGTGCTGGCCGACGTGGACGAAAAGGGCCTGGCCAAGAGCCAGATGTCCATCCTGGACGCCCTGCTCAAGCTGCGGCAGATCTGCTGCCATCCGCGCCTGCTCAAGCTCGACATGCCCGGCTTCTCCAACAATCTGCCCTCCGGCAAGTTCGACGCCTTCAAGGACATGGTGCAGGAGATCGTGGAAGGCGGCCACAAGGTGCTGGTCTTCTCGCAGTTCGTGCAGATGCTGCACATCATCCGGCAGTGGCTGGAATTCTCGCAACTGCCCTTCTGCTACCTCGACGGCGCGAGCAAGGACCGCTTCGAGCAGGTGGACAGGTTCAACAACAGCCCGGACATCCCCATCTTCCTCATCTCCCTCAAGGCCGGCGGCACGGGCCTCAACCTGACCAGCGCGGACTACGTCATCCACTACGACCCGTGGTGGAACCCGGCCGTGGAAAGTCAGGCCACCGACCGTACGCACCGCATCGGCCAGACGCGGCAGGTCTTTTCCTACAAGCTCATCTGCCAGAATACGGTGGAAGAAAAGATCCTCAAGCTGCAGGAAGCCAAGCGCGGCGTGGCCGAGGCCATCATCCCCGGTCAGGATACCTGGAAGTCCCTCACCCGCGAGGATCTGGAGATGCTGTTCGAAGTGTAGCGGCAAGGCCTCACGCACTGCCGGGACACATGGATACACGGACAAGGGGAAGCATGACGCAACGGTGGTCTGCTTCCCCTTTTTCTCCGGATATGGACAAACACTGAAGAAAGAGAAGCACTATGCCTGACGCATTCAAGGATATCCTCGACCGATTCGGCAGCGTGACCTCGGAAGAGGGCGTACTGCTGAAACTGTGCTGCGATGTGGTGCTCTATTCCATCGACCTGAATACCCCGGAACAGAAAGAAGCCGTGCTCCACATCTTTGAGGAATACGCCGCCCTTTACGGATCGAGGCTTCGCTGGACGACCAATCCCCAAACCGGGAGTTTCAAAAAATTGTCCAATGGGCTGAACAGCTATGTCGTGCCCGGTGACTGGCTGTTGCAGATGCCGCAAAATCAGGGATATGGATTCCTCTATCATGGGGGGAGAAAGGATACCGATGCCTCGGATCTGGCCTTTCTTGCCATGGCACGTCCGGACTACGGAGTTGCAGACCACGATCTCTCCAGGATCTTTTGCCGTTTTCCGCTGACGGATGTGCTTGAAAAACGCATGGACATGGTAGCGCTGCTGCGTCGCTGGGGAAGTCTGCTCAAACCGCACCACGGGCGCTGCGGCATCAGTCTGGGAAAGTCGTTTGGCCATGAAGACGGCGCAAAAACGAGAGAAAAAGAGACCGAGGCCCTGCTGCGTTTCCCCGGCTTGCAGACCGTCGATATGCTCGACAGCCTTTACGATAAAGAAGCAGGCGGGTTGTACGATGGCCCGCTCTGCCCGGACTGGCTGGTGCTCATTGCGGATGCTTTCGTGGAAAAGCTGGGCGGGTTCGAAGCCGTGCAACGCAAGATGTCGCCGTTCCCCGCCCATGCCTATGAAGGCGGCGCGCTGCTCCAGACAGGAGAATCGCCGTGCCCGGGCGGCCCCGGCCAGGCAAAAGGGCTGGAAGGCTATTACCACATGGGAAAAGTCATTGATCCCATCCGCTGGAAGCAAGCGACGGCGCACCTTTACTCCAGACGCCTTGGCCTGCAGCATGACAAAAAGCTGGGCAGGACATGGGCGGAGCGGTTCGCGCCGAAGCAATGTCGTGTACTGGCCTTCTCGCCGCGCAAAACAGGAGCCACGTCATGAAAATGGATATGAGCAGCGAGTTTCCTGAAGAAGATATCTTCGCCACCTTTCCCTGCCTGTGTTTCCCTGATGTGGAAGACATGGAACTGCGCATTGATGAAGAGGAAAAAGCCCTGCACATTACCGGGACAGATTCCGAATGGCCCTTGGATGGAGACATCGTGCTGGCTGCCGGGGCCGGGTGCATGAGCTTTTTCTATTCCGGGGATCTGCGCTTTGAGGTGGAAGGGCCGGAAGGCACGCGCAGCATCGCCATGAGCGAAGCCCGGCAAAAGGACTTGCCGCAAGCGAAAGACATACGCCTCATCAAGCGAGGGCAGCCCTGGGAGTTCATGTTCAGTGCCGCCAAACAAGCACCCCTGAAGATCGTTGCCGACATCACGGCTGTTTCATGGACCCCGGAGGAATGGGACCCGGAGGAGGAGGATGAGTGATGCCCTCTTCCGGCACGTCCCCGTCTGGATGAGCGTTTTCCCCGCCTCCTCTCCCGTCCCCTGGTAAAAGCGCGCTGGGGGAGGGATGGGGAACGGTGCGGTGGGCATTATTCTCGAATAGGGCCTCTGAAAGTCCCTCGTCTGCGAGGCAGAGAGATATTATTCGATATTTACAAATATATCATTATATACACTAATATAATAGACACACTGCACGCATACCTAATTTTCTAAAATCGACTTTTTGTTTCAAAAGGAGCTCATATGGAAATTAACGAACTAAAATCGGGAATGGAAATATCAAGTGATGAACTTTGCAAAATGTTTAAATGTAGTTCGCAAGGAGGTATGCGCCGTTCTCATGCAACAAATACGCTAGTCCTTATTTCAAACAAAATAAAATCCGTTTATACAGATACCTGGAAAGGAGAAACTTTCCACTACACAGGAATGGGACAGAAAGGAGATCAAAGCCTTAATTTTGCTCAAAACAAAACACTTGCAGAATCAAATTCTAATGGAGTGACGGTTCACCTTTTTGAGCTAATTAAAAAGAATACATATGCATATTGTGGAATTATGAAACTCACAGGCCAGCCCTATACCAGCACTCAAAAAGACTCGCAGGGAATTGAGCGAAAAGTTTATATCTTTCCATTGACCTGTATTTCCTAGGCTCCGGGTAGTCAATTGCCTATTTGCCGAAAAAGCCCTCCTTTCCACCCTAGCGTCGGAGGCCCGGCATACGAAGAAGCGGCTTACATATCGCACCATCCTTTTATCCTCCCCTGTAAAAGCGCGCTGGGGAAGGGATGGGGGGCTTGGGGGGAAGGGAGGCCCCTCCCGCGCAAGGCGCGACCGAAAGGCGGCCGCAGGCCGTGCCTGTTAGGCGACGCAGGAGCCTTGCAGGCATCGACAGCAGAGCGCGACCGAAAGGCGGCCCGCAGGGCCGTGTCCGTTAGGCGACGCAGGAGCCTTACGGACATCGACAGCAGAGCGAGGGGCCTTCCTTCCCCCCAAATAAGCCGTCTCCCCTGCCCTCCTGCACGGCCTCTCTTGCGGGAGCCGCCGCTTTTCCTCGGGCGCGGAATGATGTAGGCTGCCTTTCAGCCGCCGTTACCGGCGGTGCGGCCGTTGTCCCGCTCTCCGCTCCCGGTCTGACCTTCCGGGCTGGCGTGCCGGCCGTCTCCTGTCACACACTCCGGGAAAACCGCATGAAATCCTTTCTCAAGCTCCAGTCCGTGGAAGAGGTCCTTGCCCACCTGCATGCCTTCCCTCCCCTGCCGCCGGAGGACGTGCCGCTGGAGGAGGCCCTGTCGCGTTTCACCGCCGCCCCGTTGGCGGCCCCGCATGATCTGCCCGGCTTCGACCGTTCCACGGTGGACGGCTTTGCCGTACGGGCGCGGGACGTCTTCGGCGCGCAGGAGGCGTCCCCGGCCCTGCTGGACATCGCCGGGGACTGCCGCATGGGCGAGGCGGCCGGGCTGACGCTGGAAGAAGGCCGGACGGCCCGCATCCTCACGGGCGGCATGCTGCCTGCCGGTGCGGACGCCGTGGTCATGGTGGAATATTCCCGTCCGGCGGGCGGCCGGCTGGTGGAACTGACCCGCAGCGTCGCTCCGGGCGAGAACGTGCTGCGCCATGACGAGGATGCCGCGGCCGGACGGATCTGCCTGCCGCAAGGGCACTGCCTGCGCCCGCAGGAGATCGGCCTGCTGGCGGCCTTCGGTCTGACGCGCACCGCCGTGCGCCGCCGTCCCCGCGTAGGCATCCTCTCCACCGGGGATGAAGTCGTGCCCGTGACCGCCACGCCCGCTCCCGGCCAGATACGGGACGTCAACGCCCACAGCCTGGCGGCCCTCTGCCGCCGCTGCGGCGCTGTCGTCACGCAGGCCGGACTGGTGCCGGACGATCCCGCGGCCCTGCGCGCCGCCGTAGCCGCCCTCTGCGCCACGCAGGATGTGGTGGTGGTGTCCGGCGGCTCCTCGGCGGGCATGCGGGATCACACGGTGGAGGTCATCACCGCCGGTACGGGCGGCGAACTGCTTTGCCACGGCGTGGCCCTCAGTCCGGGCAAGCCCTTCATCCTCGCCCGCAAGGGGGACGTCTGCCTCATGGGCCTGCCCGGCCATGTGAGCAGCGCCCTCATCTGTGCCCACGTTTTCCTGCGCCCCCTGCTGCGGCATCTGCAGGGCGCGAGCGAGGCCCCCCGGCCCGTCCCCGGCACGCCGGCCGTGCTGAGCCGTCCGCTGGCCTCGGCACAGGGACGGCGGGACTACATCCGCGTGCGGCTGGAGGCCCTGTCGTCGGACGAACAACCCGCGACGGCGGATCTGCCGCCTGTGCGCTGGCGGGCCGTCCCCCTCACCGGGCCGTCCGGCTGCATCTCCGGTCTGACGCAGGCCGACGGCCTCGTGGTCTGCCCGGAGAATCGCGAGGGCCTCTATGGCGGCGAGATCGTGGAGGTGGAACTGCTGGACGGCCTGTCCTGATCCCGCCGTCCGCCATCCGGCCGCGCCCCGCCGCAAGCCCACTTTTCTGCTGACCGCTCCCGCCGGCCGCTGTCCGGCCCGGCCCTGCCCGCACGAGGAGATCATGGAAACGAAACGTACGGCCTATCTGACGCTGCTCTCCCCCGAAGATGCCCGCCGCCGCTGGTTCGCGGCGCTGGACGACGCTCCCCTGCCGGAGGAGTCCGTTCCCCTGGCCGCGGCCCTGCACCGCATCACCGCGCGGCCCGTGGCGGCCCGCCGATCCTCTCCGGCCTTCCACGGCGCGGCGATGGACGGCATCGCCGTCCGCGCTGAAGACACCTTCTGCGCCTGCCCCCAGCACCCCCTGCGGCTGGAAGTGGGCACGCAGGCCCATTGGATCAATACCGGCCACCCCCTGCCCGACGGCTGCAATGCCGTCATCATGGTGGAACATGTGGTCAGCGAGGAGGACGGCCGCCATGTGGTCATCGAAAAAGCCGCCTTCCCCTGGCAGCATGTCCGCAAGCTGGGCGAGGACATGGTGCGCACGGAGATCATCCTTGCGCCCGGCACGCGCATCGGCCCCTGCGAGCTGGGCGCGCTGGCGGCGGGCGGCGTGCTGGACGTGCCGGTCTTCATCCGGCCGCGCGTGGCCGTCATCCCCAGCGGCTCCGAGATCGTGCCCCTCGCCGAAGCACGAGAGGAAGACCTGAACAGCGGCCGCGTGCTGCCCGAATTCAATTCCCTCATCTTCTCGGCCATGATCGAGGAAGCGGGCGGCGTAGCGGACGTCCGTCCCATCGTGCCCGACGATCCCGCGGCCATCGCCGCGGCCATCGATGCGGCGCTGGACAGCGGCGCGGACGTGGTGCTGCTCAATGCCGGGTCCTCGGCGGGCAGCCGGGACTATACCGCGCAGGTGGTGCGGGACATGGGACAACTGCTGGTGCACGGCATTGCCGTCATGCCCGGCAAACCCACCGTCCTCGGCGTCGTGCGCGGCCGCCCGGTCATGGGCGCGCCGGGCTATCCGGTCTCGGCTACCGTGGCCGTGGAGGAATTCCTCCTGCCCCTGCTGGCCCGCCGGCAGCGCCGCCCCCTGCCGCAGCGCGAACGCGTCCAGGCGGAGCCCTGCTACCCGCTGCCCTCGCGGCCGGGCATGGAGGAACGCCTGCGCGTCAAGCTGGGCGAGGTGGACGAGACCATCATTGCCGTCCCCCTGCCGCGCGGCGCGGGGACCGTGACCAGCCTCAGCCGCGCCGACGGCATCCTGACCATCCCCGCCGCCTGCGAGGGACTGGATGCGGACGTGCCCGTGCCCGTGGAACTGTTGCGCTCCCGGAAAAGCCTGCACGGCGCGCTGCTGGCCATCGGCAGCCACGACAACACCCTTGATCTGCTGGACGGCCTGCTGCGCCGTACCCATCCGGCCTTCCGCCTCACCTCCGCCCACGTCGGCTCGCTGGGCGGCCTGCAGGCCCTGGCCCGCCGCCGCTGCCACCTGGCGGGCTGCCATCTGCTCGCCGCGGACGGCGTCTACAACCGGCAGGCCATCGCCGAACAGCTGGACGAGCCCATGCTGCTGGTCCGTCTGGTGGACAGGGAACAGGGCCTCATGCTGCGGCCCGGCAACCCGCTGCATCTGCACGGCGTGGCGGATCTGGCTCGCGACGGAGTCCGCTTCATCAACCGCCAGCGCGGCAGCGGCACACGCGTGCTGCTGGATCATCTGCTGGGCCGCGAAGGCCTTTCCCCGTCCCGCATCCAGGGCTACCGTGATGAGGAATACACCCACATGAACGTGGCCGCCGCCGTGCTGTCCGGCCGCGCCGACGCCGGCCTCGGCGTCCTTGCCGCCGCGCAGGCCCTGGGACTGGATTTCGTGCCCGTCGGCGTGGAAGAATACGATCTGGTCATCCCGCAGCGTCTGGCGCAGGACGAGCGCATACTTGCCCTGCTGGAGGTCATCCGCTCCGACGCCTTCCGCGAGCAGGTCGATGCCCTGGGCGGCTACGGTACGGCCCGCACCGGCGAGGTCATCTGGGAATACCCGGGACGTGCGGCGGAGTAGGGAATAAAGAGAGGATGTTTTGTTATGCGGGGGGAAAGGAGGGGGCTTTTTGCAAAAAGCC
>DWYJ01000106.1 GCA_019118745.1 Candidatus Desulfovibrio gallistercoris
TATGTTTGCTCGATTGAAAGACTGGCGCCGCATAGCCATGCGCTATGATCGCTGTGCCCATACATTCCTTTCGGCAATCCATATTGCTGCCATTGTCATTTTTTACCTTTAATGAGTCCTGACCCTAGAAGTTTGCCGCGTTAAAAACTTCGCCGGATAGATTGTTGTAAAAAAATACTCTAGCACGTTCTTATTTTACATTGATGATATTTAGTTAAATGCTATAAAAGATGGACAATATATTTGTTTTCTACAGATAATCAGATGTCGTACCATCGTATGTATATCTCTTGACACAGCCGAACTCATCGATGACATTTTCTACAAAACGATAGTTTATCTTATCCAAAACCAATAAATCACTATATATTTTAATTATATCTCTTTCCGAAAGACGAGCGTATCCATCATCAAAATACATAGACGGAAATAAAAATTCGGGAGTCAATAGTTTTGAATTGTTAATCCATTTTATTATTGTTTTTACACACTCTTAACTTTACTACAATATCACTATACATATTAGTTTTTGATGTTGTCAATCTATTCCTGCGTGTAAGTTTTTTTTATTAAAATTCCATGTTGCGCATGAGGCCGAAGATACATAGACGGAATGCATTTTCTTAAATCTACCACCTTATACAATTTATCAGTCTGTATAGCTTGGTTTATACAATTATTTATGTTGATTATTTTCCCAGCAGACAATACATATATCTCCATAGCCTTTATCATCAAAATACATCAACTCATCAAATCTATTATATCCATTACAACGCCATGCTAAAGACGAAAAAATCAAAGCCACCCATGTATTATCAACAAAATCAATATAGTGCGTTTTAAAACCATAATGCTGTAAAATTGACTCATAATAATATTTATCTACAGAGCTAAAAAAAGCATGCTGCTTAGCTAACTCTCCTATTATTAAATTAAGATAATCAGTTTTTCTTTTTGCAGACCTATCGCTAATCCTACCCCCCTCTTTTCCTCTATATAAAGATGGCTCCAACACTCCATAGTCACTTGTTTGCCCCCTATACACAATTATATCATCTTTCATTTTATATTTAACAAACCCAGCAATCTGTATCAATGCGTGAGGAGTGAATACATCAATACAGCCACTCTCCTCATTATACTTGCTAATATTATCTGATCCAATCCATGCTTTAATTATATTATCCATGTATCCCTTCCCAAAGCTATCCTTATAACTTTATCTAGATAAAAGTGCCGTTGCTTGCAAACGGAAGATTCTCATTTTTCGCGCTGCCCACATTTGCTGCGATATATTCTCCTGATATGAGGAAAAATCTCCTTTTCTTATATCAAAACTACGTGACACTGTACACAAAATTATCTGACTCGTTACAGCCATGTAGTTTGAAATGCAAGCGTTTCAAACGGAAAATGCTCTAAAAAACAGCGTGAGGACAAAGTGGGGACAACTTCAGCGGATACGAAAAAAGGACTCACGGCATTACCCGTAAGTCCTTGTTTTCTCTGGAGCCAGCTAAGAGACTTGAACTCTTGGCCTGCTGATTACGAATCGAAAAAATGGCTCTTTCCCGGTATTTCCCGCTGCTTCCCAATTGCTTGTTTTTGTCCTGTTTCTTCAAAAGAAACGGAAGGTTATCTAGGATTTCCATATTCCTTAACCTTCCCTTGTCCACCCGCTGCTTCACGCAAAAAGTGGGGACAAAATGGGGACAACTTTTCGGGAGCGCACACGATGGGCTATCAATGGCATCAGCTGGAAGAAGGCATCCGGGTACGAGAACATCCCACACGCAAGCACGGCATCAAGCCTGACCTTTATTTTGCCATCCGCTATCAGAAGGACGGCAAGCGGCAGGAAGAGTCGCTGGGCTGGGCATCGCAGGGCATGACCCTGCACAAGGCCCGTCTGGCGCTGGCTCAGCTTCGGGAAGCGGCGCGCACCGGCAATGGAGCCACACGACTCCGGGAACAGCGGCAGGAAGCCCTGGCCGCGCGCAAGGCCGAGCAGGAAGCCGCCCTGCAGGCGGCACAAAAAAACCGGACCTTCTCCCAGTTCTGGGAAGAATTCTACTGGCCCTCAACCCGGCAACGCAAGTCTCCCGGAGCTCTGCGGAGCGAGCAGGCTATCTACAAACACTGGCTGCAACCGCATATCGGCGGGATGCTGCTGCAGGACATTCTTCCCGGCCACGTCCAGACGGTTGTCGATGCGATCCTGGCACGGGGCAGAGCTCCCCGCACGGCACAGTATGCTCTTGCCGTCATTTCGCAGGTCTGGAATGCCGCCTACGGGCACGGCCTTGTTGCTGGAGAAAATCCCGTCCGGCGGGTCAAGAAACCGCGAACGGATAACCGCCGCATGCGCTTTCTCTCCCGTCAGGAAGCTTTTTCTCTGCTGGAAACCATCAGACCCCGTTCTCGAGATTTGTACGACACCTGCCTGCTGTCGCTTTTCTGCGGGTTGCGCGCTGGAGAAATCTACGCGTTGCGTTGGGGTGACATCGGTTTCGAGGGAGGAGAGATCTTTATCCGCGATCCCAAGAACGGGTACAATCGTTATGCCTACATGACCGCTGAGGTTCGTGCCATGCTGCGCCGGCGCTTCAGCGGTCAGACCAGAAATGAGCTTGTCTTTCCGGCAAACACCGGAAGCAGGCGCGTTCAGGCCTCCAAACTCTTCGAGCGCTGCGTCAATGAGCTTGGCCTCAATGACGGCTATACGGATCGGCGGCAGCGTATCGTCTTTCACAGCCTGCGCCACACGTTTGCCAGCTGGCATGTGGAACAGGGCACCCCTCTTTATCAGGTCGGCGCTTTGCTTGGCCATCGTTCCCCCCAGATGACGCAGCGCTACAGCCACCTCTCTCCTGACGCCATACGCAAGGCAGCCCTGACGCTGGAGGGATCGCTTCCTGTCGAGGGAGCACAGCCGCTGGAAGGATAATCCGTCTTCAAAGGCATACTTTTATGGGCAGAGACAGCCCCTGTCCCTGTGTCGCAGTCTGTTTCGGGCCGCTCGTTTCGGGCGGCTTTTTTTCATGGCTGAGAGCCCCCTCTTCCGGCTGGGAAAAATTTTTACATTTTTACACGACAGCATGACAGGTACATTTTCATTCCTTGAAAAACACGGTAAAACAGCCCGTTTTTCAGAAGGAGAACCGGAATCTGAAAAGGAATTTTGCCATATCCGTCGTTGTGAAATCGTCTGTTCCGCTCGCAATCCTGCACGCTGAATACCCCTCCTTCGCCTCCTGCTCACCTCTGCCGTCGTGTCGGAATAACCTCCGACACGACGGCAGAGGATGCGGCAGGCCGCCATGCCCTCCTGTCATTTTTTACTGTGACCCATCACCGGATGCCCGCAAGGGACACCATCTGGAGAATCGCCATGAACAGACAAGACAATTCGATCATCGCCCTGCTGGAGGAGCGCCTGCCGCCCCTGATCGCCCGCAAGGATGTTTCCCGGCTGACCTTTGGGCTGGTGAGTGCCAAGACAATGGCTAACCGTGACAGCCTCGGTACAGGTCCGAAGAATCGTTTCAGAATGGGAAAGGAGATCTGGTATCACAAGAAACAGTTCATTGATTTTATCATGGAACAGATCGTTTCGTTCTAGATCACGATCAACAGGAAAGACAACTTTGTCGCATGAGAATTTACCCGATGCATACTGGGTGCATCGGGGAATTCCGTCTACAGGAATACATGATTTTGGAGATTTTCTGTCTCGGTTTTTGGTAATAAAGAGAGAGAGAAATAAAAAAGATAAATAAATGAGTAGGAAACAGAGAAAGAAAAACAGACATGAAAAGGAGAAAGAGAGATGGGGAGAAAAGTATTAAAAAGCAAAATCTACAGAGGATATGATCTTCTGGAATCAACAAAAACAGAAGATGGATATTACACAAAAACACTTGATCAGATTATCGACATGACGGAATTGATGATGAAGAGGCATTGCAAGACGCTTTCTGTACGCATTGACATTCATAACGCACAGGATGCCGAAATACCCATGTCCAGAAGAGAAATCACAAGGACTCTGGAGAATACGCAACGAAATCTGAAGAAAGCTCTTTCAGCAAATCACCTGCCTGACATCCATTGTGTCTGGGTTGAAGAAAAGGCGCATGAGGACAGGCACCCCCATTACCACCTGCAGTTTTTTGCCAACGGCAATGCCATACAGAATGGTTACCGCATATTTCAGGAGCTGGAGAGGCAGATTCAGCGGCGGACCGGCAGAAAGGGACTTGTGCACTTCTGCCGGAGCAATGAGGGAACGGGCCGCATGATACAGCGATCCGCTCCCGATGCGGACAGTCAGCTGCGCGAGGTCATCAGGTTCGCCAGCTATCTTGCCAAGGTGCAGGGCAAGGAGAGACTGGCCAAAGGCAGCAGAGTTTCCTCCGCCTCCCACGGTTTCAGTGTCGCCGCGCCTTTTACGGAGGACAGCAACTGAGACGTCCCCCCTTGCCGCTTGCGGTGGGAGCGAACAGGAGACGTTCGCTCCAGCTATGGGAAGCATCCAGCAAACCGCCATACACGTGTAGTCGGGACTGTCCTTTTTCCCTTCTCTGGAGTAGCCTGAAGGCAGGTTGTCCATCATGCCGATCCGCATCGTTCGTTCCATCGGAGTGCCGTCATGTTGAAGCGATCCATCTGCCTCACCTGTCTTGCCGTCCTGCTGCTGACCGGCCCCTGCCTTGCCGGAGACAAGAGCGTAAGCGAACTGCGCCAGATCGTTCAGGCCGGCGGCTCCCTCATTCTGGATATAAGCAACCGCCGCTATTCGGTGACCGAACTGCTGACGCTTGCCGCCGCTCTGCGCGACAATGCCACCCTGACCATCAGGATGGACAGGGGCGGCGAACTCTCCACCGTGGACTGTCTGCGACTGAGCAAAAGCCGCCCGGGACAGATTCGTTTCTGGTTTTGAGGTGGCCGGGGCATGGACGCTCCGCCTGCTTCACGGCACCCGCGCTTGCGTTCTTTCAGCGGCTGGACGGGGTTACTATTTTCCTCCCATTGTTATCGGAATGCACGCATGAGTACCGATTTTTATAATGTCTTCTCCCGCCATGCCAGCGATGCGGACTTGCTGCTGGAAAAAGGTCGCTGGGCCAACGCGGATCATCATTACGGACTGGCTTCCTAATGCGTGTTTAAGGCGATCCTTCTGAAGCAGGGGATTTCCTCCAAATATATGGACATCATAGAGCCAAAATACAACCAGCATATCAACAAGATCTTGGAAAAATACCAGAGCGTTATGCAGACAAAAAATACGTGCGTTCTTCCGATGAACAATCCGTTTCAAGACTGGCTCATTGGCCAACGCTATGCCCATGAAAGCGATATCATGGAACAGACCGCGATAAATCATGGCGCGGCTTTCACCTCACGAGAAAAATAGTCACTACAGCCGAGATCAAGTGAAGCTTGATTTGTACGGATAAATTCCGTATTGAACAAAAATGGAAGAAAGCCATGTCTTTGACTACAGATATTCCCATGTCGCGTATTGAAGCCCGGATTCCCTTGTCCGCACGCGAAACCATAGACCGCGCCGCCGCCATGCAGGGACGCACCCGCACCGATTTTTTTGATTGCGGCTGCTCTGGAAAAGGCGGTCCTTGCGGAGCAATCACTTGTGCGTCTTGCGCTTGAAGATCAGCGCTCTCTTGCCGCCGCACTGCTGTCGGAAGATACGAAAGCTCCGTCTCCCTTTCTTAAAAGCTGTCATCCAAATACGCATACCGTGTGGAAAGCCGATGAAACTACTCTTCCGGTCGCTGTCTGCGAGGATGCCGCGCGCCAGCTTTACTTGTGAGGAGATGCGCTGGATACCTATTGGCGAACACAGGCCGGACAGAAGCAAAAACGGGGAGTTGAGACAGACATCACTGACAGTGATGCACAAACTCCCGACAAGGTACTCGGATTTTACACGCTTGCGGCGGCCTCGGTTCTTCTGACGGATGTACCAGAATCTGAGGCCCGCCATATGCCGCGTTATCCCGCTCATACGCCTTGGACGCCTTGCTGTAGCTTCGGCCTTTCAAGGACAGCATATCGGGAGCCTGCTTGTCCTGGATGTCCTGCGCCGCAGCTGCTGCAACGAGCTGACCTGGGCAATCTTTCTGGTGGACGCCAAAGGAGAACGGACTGTTGCCTTTTATGAAAAGTTCCTGTTCAGGCGATTTGCACCGTCCGCTTTCGCTCTGGATGCACCGCAAACAGGCGGAACGGATTGCGGGCTTGACGGCAAAAGTATATAGTTAATAAATCAAAGGCGAGATTAAAAAGCCCTTCAAAAGTGCAATAAAAGAGTTTTTTGATGGATTTGACGGAAAAGAATAAATATTTATCTCGATTCGGATTCAGCTTTGAACGTGGAGGCGCTCATACGTCCCGCACAATGATGCTTGAGGACTTAAGAGTTTTACTGTCTCATGTTGAACGGTCTGATGCTGAAAAGGATTCCTACCTTCAAGCAATTATGGATGAGAACTGTCTTGGTAAGCGTTCTGCTAAAACCCGTATGCTCACATATCGGCATCTTGTCGAACTCTACTCGCTTGATAAAAACAATGTTCTTTTTCGGACACTTCTCTATTTTTGGCATCGCGATGTTGATGGTCAACCATTATTAGCAATGCTTTGTGTATATGCTCGTGATACCATATTTCGATCTTCCGCACAGTTTATTTTGAAATGTCCAGAAGGTGCAGTTATTCAACGAGAATCTCTTGAAGACTATATCGACGCTCAGGAGCCTGGACGATTTAGCAATGCCACGTTGAAATCAACAGCGCAAAATATAAATTCAACATGGACCAAATCGGGACACCTTCAGGGACGTTCGAAAAAGGTACGATCTTGCGCACGTGCAACCGCCGGAAGTGTCGCTTATGCGTTGTTCCTTGGTTACCTTACCGGGGTACGTGGAAATTTGCTTTTTCAAACAGAGTATATCAAAATTCTTGATTGTTCCTGCATGAAAGCTGTAGAACTTGCCGAAGAAGCCTCCTGCAAGGGGTGGATTAGCGTTAAGCGTGTTGGCGATGTTATTGAGGTGCTTTTTCCAAATCTTATCAAGCAAGAAGAAATGGAGAGGCTTTGTGAGCAGAATTAAACGGTTGTTACAATCCTATAACAAATATATTTCTGTCCCCTGGCGAGATGATGTCGCGGCGGCGCAGCGTGTAATCTTCTGTATCTATAAAGAAAACGAAGAACGCAGTTTGAGAGCCAAGCTCGATGAATTTGAACTTGTTACACGACAAGCGGGGCACGACTGGGCTCTTTTTGATTTGACGGATACTTTTGCAACCTGGCTCACCTCGCAAAGATATGCTAAGAGCTATTTCCAGCAGCCGCACTTGCTCCGCTCGCTCCTGCCGAAATACCTTGTATTTCTTTCTCAGCAGTTCGAAATATTTCTTCAGGAAACTGACAGCTCTCCTAATAGCGTTGTGGCAATGAATGGCGTCGGTTCGATTTTTGGATTTTTGAAGGTGAAAGAAGTCGTTGACAAACTGGCCCCGCTGGTCACAGGGCGACTGCTGGTCTTTTTCCCCGGCAGCTATGAAAATAACAACTATCGGCTCCTGGATGGCTATGATGGATGGAACTATCTCGCCGTGCCGATCTCTGCGGATAAGGATTATTGAACGAGGACGCTATGATGACGAATCGCGATATTTACCAGAAGGACCCGGCCACCCGTAAACTGGTCAATGAGGGGGTGGCGAACGTCAACGACGATACCAGCGATCAGGCATTGAACGTCCTTCGCTATGAACTGGAAACCTTTGTATGCGATGGGCAATATGAAAAAGGTATGTCACATATCCTTGAGACATACCTCAAAAATATCGACCAGGCACAACAGCCCGCAGTCTGGGTAAGCGGATTTTATGGTTCCGGCAAATCTCATCTTGTCAAGATGCTGCGTGCCCTTTGGGTTGATACGGTTTTTGCGGACGGTGCTACGGCGCGTGGCATTGCCAACTTGCCACAAGGCATCCGGGACAGTCTTAAAGAGCTGAGTACGCAGGCCAAACGGCACGGCGGGCTTCACGCCGCGTCCGGCACATTGGGAGCCGGCGCAAGCGGCAGCGTCCGATTGGCACTTTTGGGTATTATTTTCAAATCTGCGGGACTGCCAGAGCAATATCCGGTTGCCCGCTTTGTTATGTGGCTCAAACGCGAGGGCATTTATGACCAGGTTCGTTCTTCTGTGGAGCAGAATGGTTGTGACTGGGATGAAGAACTGGACAATTTTTATGTGGCGGAGAGTCTTCATAGAGCACTTGTTCAGACCAAGCCCAAGCTATTTTCTTCTGCTGAATCCTGTGTCACGACGTTGAATAATCTGTATCCTTATGTGGAGGATGTTTCCAGCGATGATATGCTCAAGGCGATTCAGCAGGCCCTGACAAAAGATGGGAAGTTCCCGCTGACCTTGGTGGTACTCGATGAGGTACAACAGTATATCGGAGAAGATAGTCAGCGCTCTATTGCTGTTCAGGAGGCTGTGGAAGCCTGCTGCAAGAATATTGGCGGCAAATTGCTTTTCATCGGCACTGGCCAGACAGCAGTAACCGGAACCAGTAATCTAAAGAAACTTGAGGGGCGTTTCACTATCCGGGTGGAACTTTCCGATGCAGATGTGGATGCTGTTATTCGCCAGGTTATTCTGGCCAAGAAGCCGGAAGCCAAAATGCCCATTGAACAGATAATGCAATCCAACCTGGGCGAAATTTCCCGGCATCTGGCGGGCACAACCATTGGACACCGACAGGATGACATATCCTACTTTCCCCAGGATTATCCCATTCTGCCGGTACGTCGTCGTTTTTGGGAAAACACGCTGCGGGTTTTGGATCAGACAGGCACGGACAGTCAGCTCCGCAATCAGCTCAGCATGATCCACAAGGTCATTCAGACAAATTTGAATGAACCTCTTGGACATGTTGTTGCGGCCGACTATCTCTATTTTGACTCCGCCGACAAATTGCTCCAGTCCAGAATGGTGCCGCGCAAAGTCTACGAAATGACCATGCGCTGGCATAACGGCTCTGAAGAGGAGCAGCTTATGGCTCGCGCCTGTGGTCTGGTCTTTCTTATCAATAAGCTCAAAAGCCAGAACAATGAAATAGGTATTCGCGCCACTGTTGATACCCTGGCGGATCTGCTGATCGAGGACTTGCCTCATGGCAGTGGTAATTTACGGAGCAAGCTCCCCTCTCTTCTGAAAAAATGCTCTCTACTGATGATGGTGGGAGATGAATATCGCATTCAGACAGAAGAAAGTACTGCCTGGAATGACGAATTTGCGAGCCAGAAGGCGGCGTTGTCCAACGAGGCTCATCGTATTGAAGCCGAACGTGATGACCGCATTCGTAAACGCTTTGGCGAGATGGTGCGCAAGCTTTCACTGATTCAGGGAGACTCAAAGGTCTCTCGCGACATTTCCCTTGTGTTTGACGCGCAGCTTCCCTCCGACGCCGAGCGGCGTATTTGCGTCTGGGTGCGCGATGGCTGGAGTGTTGATGAAAACTCTGTGCGGGCCGATGCGCGGCAGGCGGGCAATCAGTCGCCAACAGTTTTTGTATTCATCCCCCGGCGTTCGGCCGACGACCTTCGCCATTACCTCATTGAGTACAAGGCCGCCAGTGCGACGCTGGATAAACGTGGCGTGCCCAATACCCCGGAAGGCAGCGAAGCCCGCGCAGCCATGGAAACCACTAAGCAGAACGCGGAAGGCAAAATTCGTGATCTGCTTGGAGACGCCTTCTCCGGGGCCCGTGTGTTTCAGGGTGGCGGCAATGAGATTCCCGGCAACGATCTTCAGGATATGGTGCTTGATGCCGCCAATAACGCGCTGCAACGGCTTTATCCTCAGTTCCGTATGGCTGATCATGCGGGGTGGTCCAAGGTTTATGAAAAGTCTCAGAAAGGCGCTCCCGATGCGCTCAAAGCTGTGGGCGATGACGGCGAGGCCGCGAAAAACCCAGTGTGCAAAGCAATTCTTGGCTCTATTGCCGGCGGGAAAAAGGGGGTGGACATCCGCGCGCAGTTTGAATCTGCCCCTTATGGGTGGTCGCGTGACGCTGTGGATGGCGGCTTGCAAGTGCTGCTGGTTGCCGGACTGCTCAGAGCGCATGATGAGCGCGGACAAGCCGTAATCCCCAGGGAGCTGGAGCGTAAAGCTATCGGCAAGGCGCTGTTCAAAGTGGAGTCCGCGACCGTCTCAACGGCGCAACGTATCCAGATCCGCAAATTGTTGCAGAAGGCCGACATTGCAGCCAGGCAGGGTGAAGAGTTGGGAAGCGTGCCCCCCTTTCTGCAATACATGATGGACCTTGCCGATAAGGCTGGCGGCGAGGCTCCAAAACCGGCCCGACCGGATACTACCTCCCTCGACGATATTCGTCTTGCCTCGGGTAATGAACAACTACTTGCCCTCTTCAACCGGCGGGAAGAGCTGGGAAGCAACATTGATGCCTGGACCGCACTTGGCCGGCGCATTGCCGAGCGCTGGCCCGGCTGGCACGATGTAACATGCCTGATGGCTCACGCCGCAAACCTTTCATCCGCAGAAACTCTACAGGCACAGGTAGAGACGATTAAACAGCAGCGTCTACTGATTGAAGAACCAGACCCGGTCGCTCCCTTGCTTGCCAGTCTGACACAGCTGCTACGCGAAGAACTGAATCGGCTTCAAAACGACTATTCCGCGCGCCATGAAGAAGGGATGAAACGTCTGTCGGTTGATGCAAACTGGCAACAACTGACTCCTGAACAACGTCATCAGCTTTTATCCGAGCAGTCTTTGCATGATGCTGCCCGCCCGAAAGTCGAGGTGCAGTCCGCCAGCGATGTGCTGACAACGCTGGACCGCTGCAATCTCTCGATGTTTGCCGATCGCGTGGCGGCCATGCCCGCCCGCTTTGACAACGTCGTCCGCGAAGCCGCTGAACTGTGTGAACCTCAGACGCAGTTTATTCAGATCCCTCGCCGCATGCTGAAAACAGATGAAGATATTTCTGCCTGGCTTGAGGAGGTTGAACAGCGGCTTAAGACAGCGTTGAAAAACGGCCCTATAATGATTCATTAGGGTTCCTTGCCATTGAGAAAACACCTTAAACCGAAAAGCTCCGGGGAGAAGGTTTCATGCTCTCGTCATTGGTCATTAAAAATTTCAAGAGTTATGTTGAAGCCGTTATCCCTCTGGCTTCCATGACATTTCTCATAGGGCCCAATGCTTCGGGCAAGAGTAATGCTCTGGAGGCCTTTCGGCTTTTGAGCTGGCTGGCAAGGGGCATGCGTCTGGATGATATCGAGCGCAATATTCAGAACGGTGATGCCCATATCCGTGGCCGTGCGGTTGATCTTTTCAAGGATGCGACTGCGGGGTTGACTATCGGTTGCCGTCTTGACGAGCCTGAACTCAGCTGGAATGAGCTGCAGCTGGAAATCGGGATGTCGAATGCCCAGCTTGTTCTGGCGGGTGAAGTCATCAACGGTTCTTCGGAAGTCCTGCCCCTCTATCGTGTGGAGGGCCTGCAATCAGAGCATACCAATGTGCTCAACGTCATGTACAATAACTTTAAGCGCGGTAGATATAAGCCTCATGTTTCATGCACCAATCAGCAGGCCATATTTTACCAGCTGGAAACTCCGGGAAGATTTTTCCAGAAGGACACGCGTGCGCAAAAAGAGATTCCGGCAGTAGTCCAGTGCTTTCGGGAACAGTTGCGCAATATTGTTTTCCTCGACCCCAATCCGGCAGCCATGCGGGGCTATTCTTTTGCTGGGGACAACGAACTGAAGGAAGACGGCTCAAATCTTTCCAGCGTTCTCGCAAAGCTCTGTCAGCAGCCCCAGATGAAGCAAACCTTACTGGATTTTATCCGTTCTTTGCCAGAGCAGGATATCACTGATATTTCCTTTATTACCACAGAACGCAACGACGTTATGGTGCGTTTGCACGAATCTTTTGGCAGTAAGGCGCAAAAAATAGACGCGCCTTTGCTGTCTGACGGAACGTTACGAGTCCTCTCAGTGGGGGCTGTGCTGCTCAGTGCGCCGGAAAAGGCGCTGGTCGTCATTGAAGAAGTGGACAACGGCATCCATCCGAGTCGTGCCGATTTTCTGGTAAGACAGATTCAGAACATCGCTTCCCGCCGTGGCTTGCGTGTGCTTATCTCCTCCCATAATCCGGCTTTGCTGGATGCTGTCCCCGATACGGCCCTGGGGGACGTGCTGTGCTGCTATAGAAATCCTGAAGATGGGGACAGCCGCATTGTACGCATGGCGGACATGAAGCGTTTTCCTGAGTTGATGGCGCAGGGCTCTCTGGGGCAGCTGATGACCAGCAACAGGCTGGAAAAATTTCTGAAAGATACAACGTCAGAGGAAGATCGCAAACAGGCGGCACTTTCCTGGCTGGAGCGGCTGAGCAGGGAGACGGAGGCATGAGCATCTGTTTGCTTGACACCTCGGTATTTGTCGAATTCCTGAACGTGCCCCATATGAATGCACAGCATGCAGCGATTCATAATGAGCTGAAACAAAAGATTCAGGACGGAGAATTCCTGTTTCTGCCTATGGCAACCATTCTGGAAACCGGCAATCACATTGCCCAGAATGGTGATGGAAAACAGCGCAGAAAGGTTGCTGATTTTTTTGTGGAACAGGTGCAGCTTGCTCTGGATGGAGAGTCGCCCTTTACGCCCATAGCTTTCCCGACGCAGGACGCCATGCGGGAATGGCTTGCTGCATTCCCCGATGTTGCCATGCGGGGACAGGGGCTTGGGGATTTGTCCATTGTTCATGACTGGGAACGGATGTGTGCGCAGCACCCAGGGCATCGCGTCTATATCTGGTCCCTTGACCATCATCTTGCTTCGCATGACAGGAGACCGTCCTAATGCCCACACTTGATAAAACGCTTCGTTCTCAGCTGGAACGCGACATCAAAAAGGCTCGCAGTATCGCGGAGACCGCTGCCCGCGCCGCTCTGGAGCAGCTGGGCGTAGGTGAAGCCGCGCCTTTCGAGTATCTGAGCGAAGGTGAACGGGTCTTGCGTCGTAAATTACGGGCACATGGACGGCAGCTCGGAGACCCACTCCATAGCGACAAGGTGCAAGCGCTGGATCTGTTGATCGAAGAAGTGGCCTATGAGCACTGGCACAGGATGCTTTTTGCCCGCTTCCTGGCCGAAAACAACCTCCTCATGTATCCCGATCCGGATGAGCCCGTGTCAATAACACTGGAAGAATGTGACGAGCTGGCCGCAGATGAGGGCGCGGCCAACGGTTGGGAGCTGGCCGCCCGCTTTGCCGCCCGTATGCTGCCGCAGATTTTTCGCCCGGATTCGCCGGTGTTCCAACTGGTGCTGCCGCCTGAACATCAGCAAAAGCTGGAGCATCTGGTAAGCGGTCTGCCGCAAGAGGTGTTTCACACATCGGACAGTCTGGGCTGGGTATATCAATATTGGCAGGCGGACAACAAGGAACGCATCAACAAATCGGGGGGTAAGATCGGTGCGCGAGAACTGCCCGCCGTTACCCAGCTCTTTACCGAGCCGTATATGGTCAGCTTCCTTCTGGACAATACTCTGGGAGCCTGGTGGGCGACAAAACGGCTCACCGAGCATGACCTCTGTAATGCCGCAAGCGAGGAAGACTTGCGGCAAAAGGCCGCCATTCCCGGCGTGCCTCTGACCTATCTGCGCTTTGTCCGGCTGGAGGACGGCGCATGGACGCCGGCGGCGGGAACATTTGAGGACTGGCCCGAAACGTTGTCCCGGTTCAAACTGCTGGATCCCTGTTGCGGATCCGGTCACTTTCTGGTGGCCGCGCTGCATATGCTGGCGCCCATGCGTATGGTACTCGATGGACTGTCAGCCAAGGAGGCAGTTCATGCCGTATTGCGGGAAAACCTGCACGGCCTGGAGCTGGATCAACGCTGCGTCAAGCTGGCGGCCTTTGCGCTGGCCTTTGCCGCTTGGACATATCGCATGCCCGACACTCCCACAGCGACCTTTGGATTTGCCAATTCCGGCGGTGTGGGCTTCGGGCAGGGCCCCTTTGCGGCCGGGCCTCTGGGCCATATGCCGCTGCCGGAGCTCAATGTGGCCTGCTCCGGCCTGCCGGTGACAGCGGACAAGGCCCAGTGGACAGCGCTGGCCCAGCCGCATACGGCGCTGCGCAACGCTCTTGATCTGTTGTACGACGAATTTCAAAACGCCCCGGTGCTGGGGAGTCTGCTGGCTCCTGCGGAAGGTATGGCGGCCAATATTGCCCACAGAGATATGACGCCGCTCCTGCGGCAGGCCCTAGCTGCCGAAAAGGGGGAACAGCACGACACCCAACTGGAGATAGCCGTCATCGCCCAGGGGCTGGCCAGAGCTGTCGCCCTGCTGGCAGAAAGGTATACTCTGGTTATGACCAATGTGCCGTATCTGGCACGGGGCAAACAGGTGGAGACCTTGCGTGCCTTCTGCGAAACCCACTACCCGGAAGCAAAAAACGACCTTGCCACGGTGTTTCTGGAACGCAGCCTGAAACTGTGCGCCAAGGGGGGCACGGCCGCCATTGTCCTGCCGCAGAACTGGCTGTTTCTGACAACCTACAAGAAATTTCGGGAAAAGCTGCTCAAACGGGATACCTGGCATCTGCTGGCACGCTTGGGGGCTGGCGCGTTTGAAACGATATCGGGAGAAGTAGTTAAAGCGATTTTATTGGCTATTTCTCGTGGAGAGGTCCGTCCCTCCGGCGGTTTATTGGGAAATAGCAAATCCGCGCATATTTTGCACGGGCTGGACGTGGCCTCTGCCGCGACAGCACAGGCCAAGGCAGACGCCTTGCGCGTTGCACCTCTCCAAGGCATCGAGCAGGCAAAGCAATTGGAAAATCCGGATGCGCGGGTGGGATTGGAAGAAACTATAGGGAATTTACTAGCAGCGTATGCAAATTCTTATCAAGGGATCTCGCCCGCTGATTTGCCTCGGTTTGGGCGAGGATTTTGGGAAAAAAGTTACCGTACAGCGGCGTGGTCATTCTGGCAGAGTACGTCCTCTTTCACAAGATTTTTTGCAGGAAGACAATTAAGTTTATGGTTGTCTCAAGTGCTTCTCAAAGTTGAGAATGAAGGAACTGCCTATATTCGTGGAGAAGAATCTTGGGGTAATCAAGGTGTTGTTATCAGTGCTATGCGAGAATTACCAGCAACTCTTGGTAGCGGGGAACCTTCTGATACCAATGTAGCCATCATAGTTCCTCATAACCCCGCGCACCTGCCCGCTATCTGGTGCTTCTGCTCTTCGCCAGAATACAATGAAGCTGTACGGCAAATCGATCAAAGCTTGAAAGTCACCAATGCCACTCTGGTCAAAGTCCCCTTTGAGCTGGAACGCTGGCAAAAGGTGGCGGATGAAAACTATCCCCACGGTCTGCCCAGGCCGTACAGCGATGATCCTACCCAATGGATTTTTCACGGCCACCCCTGCGGTTCCGTGATCTGGGATGAAAGTACAAAGAGGACGGTTGACGGCCCGCTACGCACGGATGCCGGCGTCTTGCAGGTAGCGGTGGCGCGGCTGCTGGGCTATCGCTGGCCCGCCGAACTGGATACCGGCATGGAGCTTGCCGACGAGCAGCGGGACTGGGTGAAACGGTGCGATGCGTTGCTGTCATTTGCCGATGCTGACGGCATTGTCTGTCTGCCTCCTGTCCGGGGGGAGGCCGCTGCAAGCGAACGCCTGCTGAATCTGCTGGCCGCCGCCTATGGCGACGCCTGGTCCAACGATACTCTGGCGGCGCTCCTCGCAGACGCCGGTCATGCGGGCAAAACGCTGGAAACCTGGCTGCGGGAAAAGTTCTTTGCCCAGCATTGCAAACTGTTCCAGAACCGCCCGTTCATCTGGCACATCTGGGATGGCCTGCGGGACGGTTTCGCCGCCTTGGTCAATTATCACAAACTGGATCACAAAAATCTGGAAACGCTCATTTACACCTATCTTGGCGACTGGATTTTGCGCCAGAAGCAGGACCTTGACGCCGGTATTGACGGCGCGCAGGAACGACTGGACGCCGCCGAGGTCCTCCAGAAAAGGCTGGAGCTTATTCTCGCAGGCGAAACTCCTTATGATATTTTTGTGCGCTGGAAGCCGCTGGAGCAACAGCCTCTCGGCTGGGAACCGGATCTTGACGACGGCGTGCGCCTCAATATTCGCCCCTTCCTCAGCGTGCCAGATGTCGGCAAAAAGGGGGCCGGAATCCTGCGTGACAAACCCAATATCAACTGGAACAAGGATCGGGGCAAGGACGTGGAAGCGTCCCCCTGGTATCACCTCTTTAACGGTGACCGCATTAACGACCATCATCTGACCCTGGCTGAAAAACAAGCCGCTCGGGAGGCTGCCGAATGAGTTCCTCTTACAAAGGGATGCGCTGGCTGAAATGTGACCTGCACATGCATACTCCTGCGGATGCGCGGCACTGGAAAGGTGATTCCTCCGCAAGCGTAGAGGAGGCAGCAAAAAAGTTTGCGGAAGCCTGCCATAAAAAGTGGTTGGATGTGGTGGGTATTACCGACCATAATTTCCTTAGCAAAGATTTTATACCTCACCTACAGGATGCATTTGATGATATTGAGCGAGAATATCAGCATAGGATTACATTGTTCCCTGGATTTGAGTTCGAGGCAGATATCGGCAAGGGAATACATGTCATTTGTCTTTTTGAACCGGGAACAGCGACTGAGGAAATAGACCATATTTTAACAGAATGTGGAGTTCGCAGACCGCGAATAGAAAATGGCCTGTTAGCTAAATCAACAAAACGCCTACCTGATATTTTGGACATAGTACAAAGACCAAAACAAGATGGATTATGGCGTGGAATCGTTATTGTTCCCCACATATTTAATAATGGTCTTTTTGATAATAAGCGAACTAACGATTGGCTTCAGCAGGAGGAATTTCGCAACCCGGATCTTTTGGCTGTCGAAGTTCACAAACCTGTAAGTTTCATGAGTGAAAACTTGCAAAAACTATTTCGATCAGGAGAAGATTGCAACCCCGGCTGGAAGCGTATTCGTCCTATTGCCACGCTTATGTCTTCGGACAATAAAATGTTGGATAAAGATGATGCACACAATAAACCTGAGCCCAACAGTATCGGCTATCGATACTCATGGATCAAAATGTCTGCGCCCTCTATCGAATCCCTTCGCCAGGCATTCCTTGATCATGAATCACGTATCGTGTTGCCGGAAGACGTTTCGGAGGAGATACATCCAGAACAGCGTAATCGCCATGCGTACATCAAATCCATCTCTATCAACAATGCGGCTTTTCTAGCTGATCAGGAAGTCCATTTTTCCCCAAACATGAACTGCATCATTGGTGGGCGGGGCAGTGGAAAATCTACCTTGCTTGAATATCTGCGGATTATTCTGGGTAAGGACTCACAGAAAGAGCTAGATGCTGAAACACAGAAGCGAATTGCGCGCGCAAAAAGCACGCTGACGCCTCAAACGACAATCAAAATCTGCTGGGTTACTGCGGAGGGGTCAGAAGATACCATTGTCTGGCAAAATAATGAACGCACCGTGCAAGGGCGCGAGTTGATCGATTCGGAAACCTTTTTCAGAGGGCTGCCGCTTAAATTTTATAGCCAGCATCAGCTTAATCATTTGACCGAGTCAAAAGTTGAGGAGGGGAATCTACGTCAGGCCCAGCGGATCTTGGGGCTGATAGACGGGTTCAGGCAAAGTGAACTGAATGAACTGGAAACACAGGAAAACCTGCATAATCAGAAAATTCAGGACGCTTTTGCCTTTCTACGAAAGGCCGATAGCCTCAGAAAGGAGGTCAAGCGACTCCAGCAGGAATATCAAGAACTTGACCGTCAATGGAAAGCTCGCAGCGAGATTCAGGAGGATGCCCGGCGACATCAGCACCTCAAAGGGGAGGAGCGTTATCTCAAGAGTCTTGCAGAAATATCAGATGCGCTGTTCAACGACATCGTTTCTCCGGCTGAACAGATCGCGACTTCCCATGTTCCTTTTCAGCTTACAGATTCCCCCCATGCTGATTGGTTCAAACAATTTGATGATAAGGTAAAGAACGCTAAAATTACGCTGGCTCGCGCTATACAGGAGGCTGTCGAGAGTTTCGAAACAACTCTTGAAGAGCTCAAAAGCAAAGATCCGATATGGTCTGCCATCCAGGAAGACCTTAACCAAGCAGATTCCAAGTTTCATGAAGCGTGCGCAGCTAAAGGCTTGACACCTGACGATGTAGGCCGCTTACAGGAAATTGATCAAGCACGTATCATGAAACAACAGGAAATCAATAAAATAGCGGCTGAGATTCGTTGGAATGAAGATGCTGCTGGTGACGTGAATCAGCATATGCAGCAGTTGTATCAAATATGGCGAGCACAATTTCAAAAACGTCTAGAAGCTGCCAAGAGCGCCAATGAACTTGCCGTTCTTGATGGAAATAAACGGTTTATTGATGTTTCTATAGCTTATCAACAGGACTATAAGAGTTTTGCTGAGCTATGGCAGAGCTTCGCGCCTTCTGATGGAAGAACACGGCTTGGGCGAATGTGGGAGACTTACGGAAAGGCTCTCTATGATCTTTACAAAGAGCAGACTGAAGAGAAATCTCCCTGGCTAGTGCTGAAAGAGCGCTTACAGGCGAGAGAAAACTTAATAATTTCTGATGTTGAAATCAACTGTCAAGATATTCTCAAATATATTGATGAAAACATGGAACGTTGGAAAACTCTACGCTGTTCCCGAGTGCAAGATTCTGCAGATATTACGCTATTCCGATCTGACGGCTCAAAGGCAGGCAGTATAGCCGATGGTACACTTTCGGATGGACAACGGAATACCGCTGCTCTCGCACTGCTGCTCGCCCAGGAGGGGGGGCCGCTGGTAATAGATCAGCCTGAAGATGAACTGGATTCCAACTTTGTGTTCCAGGAGCTGATTCCGATGTTGCGTAAAGTCAAAGCGAAGCGTCAGCTTATCTTGGCTACGCACAACGCCAATATTCCGGTAAATGGAGATGCTGAACTTGTTTACGCCTTTGAAGCTCGCGAGAGTTCCGGGAGACCTCTTGCTTATGGGGGGCTGGATCAGGCATCAGTAACAAAAGCTGTCCTCGATATCATGGAAGGTTCGGAAGAAGCTTTCCGGCGCAGACGTGAAAAGTACCATTTTTGAGGCGACAGATGATTGAAGCCAGAGTTCTTTCTGGCTTTTATACAGGCGACGCCATCCCAGGAAAACTGTATAAGACATTCAGAGGACGTAGTATGTATGCGCGTGCTTGATAATCTTCTGCAAGCGGTTCGTGGCGCCGCTGTTTTTAACCCGGAAGTACAGGTTGCTCCCGCCTGTATTTTGTGGCCGGATCGCGATCGTCAATGGGAAGCTGTCATGCCTACTTTGCAGGGGGCGCTGCCTGAACTCCTGATCCTTGGCGACTATGTTCCAGAGAAGCATACGGGGCCTGCCATCTGGTTACGGTGCGTCATTGCCGGCAAGATAGAGGATGTTGCGCTGCCCGCAGAGCGGACGCCGATTCTCTACCTGCCGGGCGTCAGCCGTCAGGAACTGCGTGCTGTTGAAAGTTGCCCGGAGCTTTTGAAACCGCTTGCGGAATTGCAATATCGGGGTGTCTTTTGGTCACAAGTCAATGCAAAAGACTGGACAATTCGATCGTATCTGAAATCTGATCAGGGCGGTCTTGGTCTGGATGTCGCTCAGGATAACGATACCAGACACGCCATGCAGCTGGCGCTGTACCGACTTCTTGATGAAGAGGCTTCTCTGCTCAAGGGCAAACGTCTGGACAGAGATTACTTCAATACCCTGTTGACAGGGGGCGACCCGATTCGCGATCTCCTGCAATGGCTCGATCAGGGGGATAGTTTTCGGAACAGGCTGAGTGAGAACGAGTGGAAAGCCTTTGTTGCGATTTGTCTGTCTCAATTGGCTTTCAATCCTCAGGATGAAGGGATTCTGGCCGGAAGTATTCGCCTTGCCAACCATGAAGGGCCGTGGCGTGCTGTGTGGGAGCGCTATAGGGAGGCTCCCCGGCGATATCCCAATATTCCGGCACAAATTGAAAAATGCCGTCCCCCCAGCGATACGATGTTCTGGTATATGGAAGGCGGCTCTTTTGAAGGATGGCCTCAGTGGAATGACGAGCAGGAAAAGAGCCTTCGTCAGGATTTGATGGCCCTTGCCTGCATGCCCGCACACGAGGCAAGAGTCAAGATTAAGGAATTGGAAAAACGACACGGAAACAGACGAAACCTGGTCTGGGCCGAACTGGGGAGCGCTCCTCTGGCGTATGCCGTGGAGTACCTGGCCTGTCTTGCGGATACAACGCAGAAAAACCTGGCCGCAGGAACAGTGGATGACCTCACAGCAGGCTATTGCAGCTACGGATGGCAGGCGGATGACAGCGTGCTCCGGGCTTTGGCGCAAGTAGAAAATTCGGCCGATATTGATGCCGTTACGACAGCGATTCGAGCCCTTTATCTGCCGTGGGCGGAAGATTCGGCCCGATATCTTCAACAACTGGTGGATAATGCCTCGTATCCTGGCGGCACCTGCGAGACGGCAAAGGCCGTAGCTTTCACCTCGGGAGACTGCGTTTTTTTTGTTGACGGGCTTCGTTTTGATGCCGGGAAGCGGTTGCGCAGAGCCTTGGAGGCTGTCGGGCTGACAGTCTCCGAGGAACCCTTCTGGGCTGCCCTGCCCAGTGTAACGGCAACGGGTAAGGCGGCAGTCACCCCGGTACGGGACAGGATATGCGGACGAGAAGGCAGTCTGGATTTTGAACCGTCAGTGGCAGATACCGGACAATCATTGAAGGGCGGCTACCCCTTGAAAAAGTTACTGGACGACGCGGGGTGGTCCATTCTGGATCGTTCTGCTGTTGGCGATGGGCAGGGGAAAGCCTGGTGCGAATGTGGCGATATCGATCACGAAGGTCATAATCGAGGCTGGAAACTTGCAAAACATCTTGACGCCCTGATTGCCGAGATTGCAGCGCGAATCCGGGAGCTTGTGACAGCAGGCTGGAAGCGTATTCGCGTTGTGACGGATCATGGCTGGTTGCTGGTTCCCGGCGGCCTGCCAAAAACTGATCTTCCCGGAGCTCTGACAGATAATAGATGGGGTCGGTGCGCTGCCTTGAAAACAGGGGCCATGTCCGAAGAGCGACTATTCCCATGGTTCTGGAATTCCAGCCAGTATTTTGCCCTTGCTGACGGAGTAAGCTGCTTTAGAAAAGGGGAGGAGTACACCCACGGCGGACTGAGTCTGCAAGAGTGTCTGACCCTGCATTTGACGGTAACACCGGGTGAATCTGTCCACGTTGCCGCAGCTATCGAGCTGACCGATGTCGTATGGAAAGGGCTGCGCTGCACCGTTGCCGTAGATGGCAACTATGCAGGTCTGTCGCTTGATATTCGCAGTCAGGCCGGTAATGCCCTGTCCAGTGTGGTCGTCAGCAGCAAGCCTCTTAAGGAAAACGGCACTGCCTCTGTTGTCGTCGAGGATGAGGAGCTGGAAGGGCAGGAGGCAACAGTTGTCTTGATTGATTCCCAGGGCATGCTGCTTGCGCAATATCCCACTGTGATTGGTGGAGGTGACCGATGATTGCAATGGATCAGATCGACAAAAAAGCAGCCGCCGTGCTTGAGGGGTATCTGGTTCGAAAGGATCTCGTCCGCACGTTCAGTCGTCAGTTCCCCGTGCCGACCTATGTGGTCGAGTTCCTGCTTGGCCGTTACTGCGCCAGCACCGAGCAGGATGAGATAGATGAAGGTATCGAAATTGTTCAGCGCCAGCTTTCTTCACGCACGATCAAGGCCGGCGAAGAGGAACTTTTCAAGGCTCGGGCCAGAGAGCAGGGCGAAGTCAAAATTATTGATCTCATCACAGCTCGCTTGGATGCCAGAACCGACTCCTACATTGCAACGTTGCCCGGTCTGCGTCTGACAGATGTCCGTATCAGCCCGGAATTAGTGAAAAAACATGAACGTATGCTGACAGGAGGCTTTTACGCAGAAATCAGCCTGAATTATGATGCCGCTATCGCTCAGGAAAGCAAGGGAAGGCCTTTTGGTATTGCCTCTCTCCGGGAAATCCAGCTCTCCAGGCGTGATGTGCTTGATATCCTGGCCGAGGCCCGCAAATCCTTCTCAACCGACGAATGGAAAGACCTGCTGCTTCGTTCCATAGGTCTGGAGCCGGACGGATTATCCCTGCGGCAACGCGATGCCCTGATGCTGCGCATGGTTCCCTTTGTCGAGCGCAACTACAACCTTGTGGAGCTTGGTCCCAGAGGCACAGGCAAGAGCCACCTCTTCCAACAGGTTTCTCCGTATGCGCACCTGATCTCCGGAGGTAAGGCCACGGTCGCCCGGATGTTCGTCAATAACGCAAATGGCCAGCGAGGGCTGGTCTGCCAATATGATGTGATCTGTTTTGACGAGGTGTCCGGCATCTCTTTTGACCAGAAAGACGGCGTGAACATCATGAAAGGCTATATGGAATCGGGAGAGTTCAGCCGTGGCAAGGAGAGCATTCGGGCCGATGGCAGTATCGTCATGGTTGGCAACTTTGATGTGGATGTCGAGCATCAACAGCGCCTGGGGCACCTGTTTGGCCCCATGCCCCCAGAAATGAAAGACGATACGGCTTTCATGGATAGAATCCATGCCTTTTTACCTGGTTGGGATGTCCCCAAAATCAGTAAGGAGCTACTCACAAACCATTTCGGTCTGGTGAGTGATTTCTTGTCCGAATGCTGGAGTCAGCTGCGTCAGCAAAGCAGAGTGGCCATACTGCAAAACCGTGTTTTCTTCGGCGGAGCTCTGTCCGGACGTGATACCAATGCCGTCAACAAAACCGTAAGCGGATTACTTAAACTCCTGTATCCCGGAGATGGCGAAATCCCCGATGAAGATATTGAGTGGGCCGTACATATTGCCATGGAAGCAAGACGTCGCGTCAAGGAGCAGCAGAAACGTATCGGGGCTGTGGAGTTTCGCAACACCCATTTCAGCTATGTAATGGGTACTGATGGCGTGGAAAAATTTGTCTCGACACCAGAGCTGCAAAACGAAAGCAGCATCGGGAGTGATCCCCTTGAGCCGGGTCAGGTATGGACCATTTCTCCGGGCTGTGGCGAAGATTATCCGGGCCTTTACCGTATCGAAATCAACGAAGGACCAGGCTCCGGCGTTAAAATTCTTAATAAACCTGTACCTCCTGCTTTCAAAGAAAGCATGGGCTATGCTGAGCAAAACCTTTATGCTCGCGCAATGCAACTGGTCGGAGATAAGGAACCGCGTCACCATGAATTTTCCGTCCAGCTCAGGGCCTTCGACGCTTCCAAAACCGGTGCAGGACTCGGTATGGCATCTCTAATTGCCCTCTGCACGGCACTCCTAAAGAAAAGTGTCCGCGGCAGCCTCATTATTGTAGGTGAGATTAATTTGGGTGGTTCTATCGAACCTATTCATAATCCTGTCAACATTGCAGAAATAGCGGTGGAAAAAGGGGCCTCTGCTCTCTTGATGCCGGTTTCTTGCCGCCGTCAATTGTTGGATCTTTCCGATGACATGGCGACAAAAATTTCTATTCAGTTCTATTCCGACGCTAGAGATGCACTCTTTAAAGCTTTGAAAGAGTAATTCTGCTGACTTGTATGCAGTGTGCCAGAACGTTACTTCCCTCCGTTCAGGCAAGAATCCGAATATCTTCTGCCAAGGGGCGAGAGGCAGATACACAAAATTGTAATGATACGTTCATACCGTCCCACAGGCAGCGTTGCCCGGAAAGATTGCGAATTGGCCACCGGCGAAACATCATGAATGTAAGCATACAGGTATTCCCATCCCGAAGAGGACAGTCTTGCCGTTTCTCGTCTTTCTGTGTCCCAGTCGATTTTATCCCAAAAATGCGCCGCCATAGTGGATAGAGTATGCAGTTCATCCCCCACGGCCCGGACATTCCCAACGACATGCTGCAAGCCCATGAGGAGGGGCGGCTCGTCTTCTTTTGCGGCGCAGGCATATCCATGCCTGCGGGACTTCCCGATTTCAGCCAGCTGGTCGATAACGTTTGTGAAAAGATCGGTACCCATCTGCAGGAGCCGGAAAAAAAAGCCTTTGACAATGGACTCTACGACAGGGCGCTCATGCTGCTGGAAAGGCGCCTTCCCGGCGGCGCTGAACAGATGCGCAAGGCAATGTGGGAATGCCTGCAACCGCCCCTTTCCGATCACCTTGATCTGAAGACCCATGAAGCCCTGCTTGCGCTGGGCCGTGACCGGGCAGGCATGCTGCGTCTGATCACGACAAATTTTGACAGACTTTTTATCCAGGCAGCCTCCCAAGCAGGACACGACGTTGCCCATCTGGCAGCGCCGCAACTTCCCGTGCCTCGAAACGAGCGCTGGAACGGCATCGTCTATCTGCATGGGCTGCTTCCGGAACGCCGCGACGATAACATGACCCTGAAAAATCTCGTCGTCACAAGCGGGGACTTTGGCCTTGCCTATCTGCACGATCGGTGGGCAGCACGCTTCGTCAGCGAAATGTTACGCACCTACAACATCTGCTTTGTGGGCTACAGCCTGGGTGATGCCATCCTGCGTTATATGGTGGACGCCCTGGCCGCGTTGCAATTGGAGACAGGAACCGAAGGAATGAATTGCTGGGCTCTGGCAGAGAACGGGGCTAGCAGTCGGGAACAATGGGAAGCCAAGGGAGTCAAGCCGATCCTCTACAAGGAGGGCAGGCATGACCTTCTGCATCGTACCCTGCATGCATGGGCCGCACACTACAGGGACGGTTTGCAGGCAAAGGCAGCAATCATTTCCCGCAATGCTCCGTTGCCGCCCGACACAGGAACAGAGGAGGACGACTTCGTTGGGCGTGTGCTCTGGGCCCTTTCCGATCCGTCAGGCGCACCAGCCGAGCATTTTGCCCAGCTGGATCCGCCGCCTCCGCTGGAGTGGTTGCTGGAGGCTTTCTACAGGAAAAATTCTCCGCTTGCCCCCATCCTGTCCGATTCCGCCCCGCCAGGAAGGAAAATCATGCGAAAGCTGTTCCCCTGGGTGGTGAGGCATGCCCATGATCCCCGCCTGCTGCTCTGGATACTGCGGCAGGAGGAACAGCAGCAAGTCCGCTGGCGAGAGCTGTTCCGGGGAATACGGCTTGACGACATCGGCAAGGAGACGGATCTTACCGAGGATGACAAGGCATACTTGCGAAATGTCTTTGCCCTTTTTCGCAATGGCTGGATCATAGGTCGCAACATGACTCTCACGGATCTGCCCCCAGAGGAGGAAGCACAACGCCTGTCCGCCTGTCTGAGCCTGCGTCAGGCGCTTGTGCCGTATCTTGTGCTTCGTAAGGGAATTCAAGAGCAGATCGAGAACGTTAGTTCGCCTCGGACAATTACGCACTTCTGGCCCGAGATCATTCTTGCTGATGATGCCAGTCTGTTGTTTGAGTCTGATTTCTTGGAAAAATGGCGGATAATACTTCCCGACTTGGCGGAACCCGTTCAGCAACATCTGCTTGACGCTCTGAACATGCTGGAAGAGCTGGCTCCCAAAACCGTGAATGGCAGACGTGATTTTTCCATTTTTTGTTTTCCCTCCATTTCGCAACATGAGCAAAACTGGGATCATTCCGCCCGGGCACTCCTGATGCACCTTCTGCGCGAGGCATGGAAAAGCCTGCACCAGCAGAACCCCACTGCTGCCATCAGCATGGCCGAAAGCTGGTTTGGCAAGCCCTATCCGACCTTCAAACGTTTTGCCCTGTACGCCGCCGCTCAGGACGGCGTGATCGCGCCTGCCCGCTGGGTGGACTGGCTGCGTCAGGACAACGGCTACTGGCTATGGATCTCTGAAACCCGGCGTGAAGTCTGCCGTCTGCTCGTCCTGCAGGGGCACAGCTTGGGTACAGTGCTGCGGGAACAACTGGAAGAGGGCATATTGGCCGGGCCCCCCCGCGACATTTTCAGGGAGGATATGTCGGAAGAAGAATATCAGGGGTACACGCAATATCTTTCCTGGCTGCTCCTGAAGAAATTGTCCCAGAACTGTTCCTTGTCCTCGCATGCGCGCTCCCGACTGGAGCAGATAGAGCAGGAGGAACCCCGGCTGCGCCGCGAACCGGATGAGCAGGAGGAATTCCCCGTCTGGGTAGGCTCTCCACAAGATGCCGCTTCGTCTCCTGTTGCCATTTCCGCACTGCCGCAAACCTGCGATGGAATTGTCCGCTGGGTCAAAAAGAACGACCTGTACTTTTCACGCAGGGAACAATGGCGGCAACTCTGCAGAGAAAGGGGACAGAACTGCCTGCAGGCCCTGCAACGTCTGAGCAGAGAAAATATTTTTCCTCGCGAATTCTGGTGGGATGCCGTCCAGATATGGACAGAGGCCATTTCCAAACCAGCATTTCATCAGGAGCTTCTCGACTGGTTTTTATACCTACCGGACAATATGCTCTTGCAGCTGGCGGAAAGCTGCTCGTGGTGGCTTGTACGCTGCGCGAAAAGCAATCTTCTTGTCGGGTCAGCGCAATTTATAGATTTGTGCCACAAACTGCTTTTTCTTTCCTATCCGGAAAAAATCAGCCGTTATTCTGATTCCAGCGATATCGTCAACCAGGCCCTGAGCAGCCCGCAGGGAAACACAGCTCTCGCACTCCTTCACATCTGGGATAATAATGGACTCAGGGACAATGCGGGACTTGTGGAACCTTACCGAACATTGCTTACCGAACTATGCGACCGGCACGAGCCACTGCCCATCCATGCACATGTTTTTCTGGGTAGGTATGCCATAACGCTGTACCGTGTTGACAGAGGCTGGACTGAGGAGTACCTGCTGCCGCTTTTTGACTGGCAGCAAAATGAATGGGACGCCTCCGCCCTTTGGAGCGGATTCCTGTGGACTGCCAGATTTTATCCCGATCTGTTCATGGAGTTCTGGTCCTCCTTTGTCGCCTGCAGCAGGCATTATGTCGAGCTGGGAGCGTTGGGAAGGCAGTACGTCCAGTTGGCAACGCTCATTGCCATCGAACGAATGGACGATTTTCCATCGGAAGATTGTGCAACCATCTTCAACTCTGTGCCTGTTGAAGCTCTGCCTGACGCACTGGACTGGCTGGAGGACAGTATCAAACGGATGGAGGAAGAGCACAGGGCTGCCTGCGTGCTCGATCGGGTAATTCCCTTTTTTCATGACTGCTGGCCCAAGGACAGGCGGTACATGACACCAGAGATTTCCGGTGGGCTTGCCGCACTTTGTCTTGTTTCTCCGGCGGCTTTTCCAGCCATCTGGGAGGCGTGCAGGCACAACATCGGGCCAGTCTCCCCATTGCGCTCTATCCTGTTCAGGCTGCAACAGTGCGGCATTTGCCGCTCGTTACCGCGTGAGGCTCTGGACTTTCTTGACAAGATTTGCGGTGGCGGTGCCCCCTTTTCTGGTCGGCATCTCGGTGAATGCCTTGCCGAACTGCGAGAGGCCGAACCGGAGCTCGGCAATACCGCTGTCTTTGCCCGCCTGACTTCCCTTGCGTCCTGATGCGCTGGCAACCAACGGGAGGCCGGAATACTGCGGCAGGCAGGGGAACACGCGAGAACGGCCTTGCGCGGATGGTATCGATCATCCCCGCATCTGGGCACGGCAACAACGCACAGCCCGTGTCATCCACTCCATTTCACAGCTATATTACCATAGTGAAACGACAGACTTTCATGTCGAAAACAACGGCAGACAGCGCCTTGTCCCTCGGGACAGGGCGCTGTCCGCGTTTTGGGAGGTCGTATGCAGGAAATGAATTCCCCGGAAATCACCCGACTGGCAAAGGCGCTGCTTGCGGTACAGCGCGAACTTGTCCCGGCAAGCAAGGATGCCACCAACCCTTTTACCCGCAGCCGTTACGCAACCCTCAATTCCGTCATGGAAGCCTGCCGGGAGGCTTTGCTGACGCACGGCATCTGGCTGACGCAGCTTCCCGTCCCGGCTCCCCCGGAGCTGGGGCCGGGGCATATCGGTCTGCTGACCAAGCTCACTCATGCCGAATCCGGGCAATGGCAAGGCTCGCTGACGGTCGTACCCCTGCCCAAAGCCGATCCGCAGGGCATGGGCAGCGCCATTACCTACGCCCGTCGCTACGCGCTGACGGCCATGCTGGGCATGATCACGGAAGATGATGACGGCGAAGGCGCAAGGGCCGGCACACAAACCTCGACCCGCCGCGAACAACCTCCCCGCACCGCGACGGAACCACGGCCTGCGCAACGGAGCAGAACCAGGGCAACCCGCTCACAAGCTGGAGAAAAGAGCGAGCCGCCGGACGCCACCGGGCCGTTGCCGCCACTTGAGGGTGTTGCCTACCAGCGGGTCACGGCGCAGGACGGACGTCCCTGCATCGTGGCGACGGGCAATACCCAGCCCCGCCGGGAAATCCTGAGCGGAGCGGGCTTCCGCTGGGATGCCCGGCGCGGACTCTGGTGGAAATATGACGATGCCGCCTGATGCCGCATCCCCTTCACACGTACCATTTACGCAACAAAAGCATTCTGCCTTTGCAAAAAGGCAAAACGCGAGATGGCGGCACTGTGCCGCCCGGTCATGCGTGAGCGGAAAAACCACGTGTTGTCCGCGAAACGACAGGCCGCATAGTTAAAAACCAAAGCGTTTCAACCGGAAAATGATCAAGGAGAGGAAAACATGTCATCCCGAATACCTGTCCATTTCATGGGTATGGACGGCTGGGACAGGGCCGTCTTTGCCACGCCGGACCGGCGGCTGTTCTTCAAGTCCGTTGAACTGATGCCGCACCCGGATTTTCACAGCCTGCCCGAATCCGACAGGGAAGCTCTTCTCCGCTCCCTGCACGACACGGACGGCCCTGACGGCGAACCCGGCTGGCCCGTCCCCAGGGAGGCCGTCCAATGGCTGCCCTGACCCGACAAACCCCGCCTGATCCTCATCGCGGCAAGGCCCTGCTGGACATCTTCCGGCAGGGTCTTGTCCATGTGGCGCACGATCACACGGCGCGAACGCTCGGTCAGCGCGAAACCTATCTGGGCTTGAGCGAGCTTGCCCGCTTTGCGGAATGTCCCCGTGCCGCCGTAGCTGCCAAACTGTCGTCACTTCCGGCAGAGTTGCCGCGTCTGCTTACGCTGCAACGCGGTCACTGGTTCGAGCGTGGCGTGGCGGACAGCCTGTCCGCCCTCGGGATATCCCTCCTCAATCAGCTGGAAATCCGCTGCGAACAGGGGGAAATGCCCCTCGTTGCCCATTGTGATCTTGTTCTGGTCTGGCAGCACCCCCGTCCCGCCGTGCGCATTCTGGAAATAAAAAGTACGGAAACCCTGCCCGTCAGTCCCCATGCCGCCCATGAACGGCAAATCCTCGGACAGACGGCCATGCTGCAACAGTGCTGGCACCTGCCTGTCTTTTGCCTGCGGGATGCCGGCGGTCACCCTGTCGGCGATCCCGTGTCCTTTCCCCGCCTCTGCCGGGCGCTGCTGAACATCGCTCTGCCCGATGACGTGGAACAGGTGGATATGGAAGGCTGGCTGCTTTGCCTCTCCATGCGGGACGCCGTGAGCTTCGGACCGTATGCGCTCCCCGCAACGGACGGCAAGGCCGTCCTGCGGCAGCTGCGGCAGGAGGCGGCCCTTTTCCGGCAGCATGTCCTTTCCTGCCGTGCGGGCGGATCGCTGGATGCGGTGCCGCATGCTCGGGGATTTCATCCGCTCTGTTCCGTCTGCGATCATGCAGCGGACTGTCCGAAGTTTCCTACGGGCGACACGCAACCCCAATGGGAGCCGCTTCTTGTGAAGCTGGCGGAACTTCGGACACAGCGGAACAGTCTGGAAACGACCATCAGGGAAGGGGAAGCCACCTTACGGCAGGCCTTTCGGCTTTCCGGCACCCGGGACTGGATCCGCGCGGGCGCGTACCGCTTTCGGGAAGGGAGGACTGCCGGGCCAAGACGTCTGCAACGGGAAAGGCTGTATGCCGAGTTGAAGATGATCCTCCACCACGCCGGTCTGGACGATGTGGACGTGGAGGCGCTTCTGAGCCGTTGCGAGCAGGAAGGGAAGCCCGGCACACGACTTTTCATCAACAGGATATCCTGAAAGGAGGACCTTGCATGGGATATTATTCGGAAGTGGGCCTTGCGCTGACAGCGAAAGGCCATGAAAAACTGACTTCGGCTCTGGCAGCCGAAACGGATGACGCCGTGCGGCATGACGTAACAAGCCTGCTGCAACATGCCGATCGTCAATACGGCATCCCCGGCGGGGAACATGCCTGGTACTGGAGCTGGCTCAAGTGGTACCCGGATTTTCGGGAAGTGGCGTGGCTGGAAACGCTGCTGCACACGCTGGAACATGCGGATTGGCACTTCATTCGCATTGGGGAGGACCATGACGATTGTACCGTGGCGGGTGGTTATGCGGACAATTCCTTCGGTATGGAACTGAGCCGGGGCATCCTGCTTGCCGAGCCGCCTGCCTCTCCCGCCGGGGTGGGTACTGCCGCGCCGCATGCGGCGGCTTGAGAAATCGCGGCATCCAGCTCACATGCCGCATCAGCATTATCGGCCGCAATGTTGTCGAAAATCTCCTCGCGACGCCTGACGGCATGGGCAGTCCATACCGCCCGCGCCATCAGGCCCCCGGCACGCAGCGCGGAGCGTCGAGCCGAAAAGGAGCGTTCCACGTCATCGGCAGGGGGGATGTTGCCCCGTGCGGCATCATCCCGACCGGCTTTGATCTCTGCCTGCCATTCCAGCCCCTCAAGATATCTGTAGCTGGCTTCCTGCAGGATGGCCTTGCGGGAAAGCGACAAGTCACTTGCCACGGCATCAATGCGGGCCGGTGCAGCCTCATTGAGGAATACCTGCGCCTGCATGCTTTCTCTCACGTTTTCACACTGTTACCAATGTGAACGGCTTCTCGTCAAACGGGAGGCCGTTTACGCTTTCAGGAGTTGCTCCATGCCTACACTTCAGGAAGAACTCTCCCGCCTGCAACCCGTGGACTGTGACGCGGGTCTGGTTTTCGGCGGCAAGGCCTCGGGAACCGTCGTGCGGGGATACGCCGACGCCACCGCGCTCACGCCGCGTATCGATCCGCATTTCCGCTTCCCCGAAGCAAGCCGGGACGTGATCGTCTGGTTCATCGCTCCGGAAGATCCCCTCTACCTCTTCGGCCCTACCGGCTGCGGCAAAAGCAGCTGCATCAGACAGCTTGCCGCCCGTTTGAAATATCCCGTCTTTGAAGTGACGGGACATGGCCGCCTGGAATTTGCCGATCTGGTCGGCCATCTGAGCCTGAAAGACGGCAGCATGACCTATGAATACGGCCCGCTTGCCTTGGCCATGCGCTACGGCGGGCTGTTCCTGTTCAACGAAATGGACGTCATCGCGCCGGATGTGGCCGCCGGACTGCACGGCGTGCTGGACGGTTGCCCGCTGTGCATCCCCGAAAACGGCGGCGAGCTCATCGTGCCGCATCCGCTCTTTCGCTTTGCGGCCACGGCCAATACCAACGGCGGGGGCGATACGACCGGCCTCTATCAGGGTACGCAACGGCAGAACCTTGCCTTTGCCGACCGCTTCCTCCTGTGTGAGATAAGTTATCCCGACGCCTCGGTGGAAGAGGAACTTCTCCGGGAACGCTTCCCCACACTGCCGCCGCAGCTCTGTCGGAGCATGGTGGACTATGCCAACGAGATCCGACGGCAGTTCATGGGGGATCGGGCGGACGGCGGGCTTGTCCATGCCGTGGAAGTCACCTTTTCCACGCGCAGCCTGCTGCGCTGGGCGGATCTCACCATCCGCTATCAGCCGCTGGCACGGCACGGCATCCAGCCCATCACCTATGCCCTTGACCGGGCGCTGGCCTTCCGGGCCGGACGCGAGACCCGGGCCATGCTGCATGAGCTGGCCCAGCGCATGTTCCCCCAGGCCGGTGAATCCTCCCCGTCCACCGCAGGGGAGAGCCCGCTTTCCGGTGACGCGGCCATACGCTTTCTTGCCGATGGTCTGGACGGTGTTGACGCCGGCCATTGTCCAAAGATTCATCTGCGCAAGACGGGGCATGGGCCGCAGGGCGTCACAAGCAAGGACTGGTGCGGCGAAGCCCGGCCCGACGGCATGTATCTGCGTTTCGGGCGGACCGGTAGCGGTGGGCAAGGCCGTTTTGTGGCGGCGGATGCCTGCTGTCGTCAGGATCCGGTGTGTGAGCTGCGCCGGCGGGCAGCCCGTAAGCTGCGTGACGGCTATGTGCTCATCCATTCGGAAAACATGCGCTGAATCGACTCCGCAAATCGAGAAACTTCAACCCCTCTTCAGGGAGGAACCATGACACACCTTCTTTCCGACATTCGCATTCTGGATGAATTGCTGGCACTGCATCTGGATATCCGTCTCTGGTCCGCCAGACGAAAGATGAGCGTGGAGGACTTCGGCGGGGCAAAGCTGCCGCCGGAGGACCTTGCCTCGCTCGGTTCCAAGCGCATCGCCGATCCGGAAACGCTGCGCATCTTCGGCACGCTCAAGGCACGGGCCTTTTCCCATCTGGACAGGCACGGAGTTCGCTTCCTCTCCGGCTGGGCCATTCCCGAGGACAAGGCCGGAGACATCGTGCAGGAGCTTGTTCGTCTCCGCGACGAATTCCAGCAGGCCAAGGAAGCCTTTCTGGCCAACTACGACTCGTCCATCCGGGACTGGGTGGACAGACACAGCCAATGGGGCGACATCATCCGCCATTCCACGGTCGGCCCCGACTATGTACGGGCACGGCTTTCGTTTCGCTGGCAGATGTACAAGGTCGCGCCGCTGATGCGGCATGATACGGAACAGGCCGTACTGGAAGCCGGTCTCATGGAGGAAGTGCAGGGCCTGGGCAATACTCTGCTGGCCGAAGTCACCCGCCATGCCGACGACATGTGGCGAAGAGTCTACGAAGGCCGCACGGAGGTGACCCACAAGGCCCTTTCCCCCCTGCGAACGCTGCATGAAAAGCTCACCGGGCTTTCCTTCGTGGAACCCCATGTGGCCCCCATCGCCGATATCATCCGTTCCGCATTGGATCGGATGCCCGGCAGGGGCCCCATCGGCGGAACCGATCTACTGCTCTTGCAGGGGCTGGTCTGCCTGCTTCGCGACAGCCGCTTGCTTGTGGAACATGCGCGAAAGCTCATGGCCGGACAGGGAACCATGTCCGTACTGGACAGCCTGCTGACGTTCAACGACATGCCGCAACCGGATTCCCCGTCAGAGGCCGCCCTCCTTCAGCCGGACGAGCTGGAGGAAGCTCCTCTGCTGTCGGAAATACCGCCGCTTTCCCGTGGACTGTCCATACCGGGCATGGGGTTGTGGTGATGCCGGGCAACAGAGATATCCTGCGTTGTCTGCCGCTGCTGGCTTCCGTTCTGGGCCGACGCTACGGCGTATCGGTACACGTCGGCGGCAATCGGGCCTGCACTGACGGAAAGACCATCCGTGTGCCATCGTTACCGATGGACGACAATGACGAATGGCTGGCGCTGGCACGGGGCTATCTGGATCACGAGGCCGCCCATATCCGGCATACGGACTTTGCCGCCATGCGGGAAGCACGTTTGGATGCCCTTACCGGCAATCTCTTCAATGCTCTGGAGGACTGGCGGGTAGAGAAATGTCTTTCAGCCATCTTTCCGGGCTGCCGCCGGAATCTGAACTGGCTGATACGCCGTTTCTTTACGGAACTGCCGAGGAAGGCCGGGGAGATTTCCCCGGCCTTCCTCGTTTCACGGCATGTCCTGCTGACGGTACGATCCTGGGATGTTCCCGAAGTGGCCGCCGCGCTCAAGGAATCCCACGCACAGCTGTTGAGGCTTGGCGAAAGTGCGGCACACCACGTTGAAAGCATTCTGGAGCAGGTGCGCATGCACTGCCCGGATACGGCAGCGGCCATTGTCTGGGCCCGCCGGCTGGCGGCCTGCGTTCCCTCGGGAACGGAAGCCTCACCGGAGGAATCCGGCAGGGGAAAGGACGTTACGCCTACTGAGTTTGCCGGGCCGTCACAGGAACACAACACAGGCCCCGGTTCTGCCGTGCAGACCGGCGACGCCCAGATGACGGACGCCTTGCCCGCAGGCAGGGAAGACATGGCCGCAAGAGAGTCAGAGGCTGGCGACGTCCTGCCGCCGCAGTTGGGCGAATGGCTGGAGGAACGCCTCTCTGCTCATGCACGCGATCATCCTTCGCAGGAAACGGAGGTGGCGGCCTGTCGTTCTCTTTGCGTTGACGCATTGTCGGAAACGGAGAAGTCATTGGCCCTGCGAAGCTCTCAGGCCCTTCGGGTGCGTCTGCACGGTCTGCTGCAGGCGCAGGCGGCACGGCGCTGCCGCCCGGCTCGGCATGGCCGCCTGCATGGTGGCAGCCTGCACCGTATCGCCACGGGGAACCCCCGGTTGTTCCTTTCGGAATGTCGGCGGCCCGCCCTGAATGCGGCGGTACATATCCTGCTGGACTGCAGCGGCAGCATGTCCGGCGAGGCCATGTGCCTTGCGCGGCAAGCCTGCTTTGCCGTTGCTGTCGCCCTGGACGGCATCAGGGGCGTCAATCCCGCCGTCACGGCCTTTCCCGCAGGACGCGGAACGAACGATGTCTTCCCGCTGCTGCGGCACGGCGAGCGCATGACGGATCGTTTTGCCGTACATGCCGCAGGCGGCACGCCGCTGGGGCCTGCCCTCTGGCATGTCCTTCAGGCACTGCAAGCCCAGCCGGAAGAGCGAAAGATCCTGCTTATCCTGACGGACGGCGTACCGGATGCCTTCCGTCCCTGTGAACTGGCCATCCACAGCGCGATCCGGCTCGGTGTGGAGGTTTGCGGCATCGGCATCCGGCATGCGGCCATTCGTCGACTGCTGCCGGACAGGAGCAACGTCATCAGCACGCTGACGGAACTGGCTCCGGCCATATTCCGTCTGCTGCAGACACATCTCCTGCAAGGAGACGACGCATGATGATTCCTCTCGATCTGGCAAGGGAAGCTGGACAATGTACTATGCTCTCGTCCCGAAACATCACAAGACTGCAGCGTCTTGCACGCGCTGCCTGAAGGAGGGCCCCATGAGCTGGGCAACCTGGATACCTGTCGTCATCGCTGTGCTGGAATTAGTCAAAAAAGAGCTTGACGATTAGGCATGTCCCTATTTCAGGACATTGCGAAGCTCTGGTTGACGACTTATAAAGTCGTCAACCAGAGCTTTTCGTAAAAATTTGTTACATTTGGAAATATCTTTACTGTTTTTTATAAATAATAACTTTCCCCCTATATCTGGGACAGTTCGGAACGACTTCTTTTATCAAAAAATCTCCAATAAGCCTCTTGATAACAGCATTCAGGCATGAAGGAGAGTAGCTTGAGAACCTTCTTTGTAGGTCTCTATGATAAAAAAAGTCTTGCTTGCTTGTTATTATAAAATTTTTTACTGCTTCAAGGCATCTTTTTTGTTTAGTGAGTATTCTAATGCGCTCATCCCGTTCACGGATGATCGCATTAGCTAAAAAACACCCTTCATCAAGCGCCCCTTCACTTACCTGAAGATGATCATTATCAATCGTACAATTTCCTTTTGTTATTTCATGTAGTATTGCCAACTGTATTGCTATGGTTGTAAAAAATTTACGGACTCCCTGGCGTGTGAAAATTGTTGCATCCCTGTCAAACTCATATGAAAAACGTTTATCTAGTTTTTCTATATTTATTTTTAAGTAAATATTATCCTTGCTATTCATGCAAAATTTGGCAATTTTTTGTATCTGTTCGATATTTATACTAGAAAGTTCACCAGTATGACAAACAATTGCCCTTTCAAGGTAGCCTGTTTTTTTCAATGGCCCATACGAAAAAGTTTTTATGAGGGTTTCGAAATCTAAAAATTGCAGGATATTCAACTTACAAATTTTTTTATCTTTCGATTCAATAAAGGGAGTTGCATCTTTAAGGGCGGATATTCGCTTGCTGTAATTGGGACTTCTGCTGCGAAGGGAGCGAATAAATACGCTTTCAGAAGAAAATGATAAAATACTTGATGTACCTTGCACCTTTCGTAGGTTGCGAATCTGAAGTAGACTGATGTCTTGGGTGATATCAAAAACAATATCGTTATATTTCTGAATAAAATCATCGATAAACATTCTTGTTTTTTCATCATGTTGAATTATATATCCAACGATCCCCAGATGCAATGGTATTTTATTCAGAAAAAATTTTTTATGACGCAGGATGTGGCAGCCCCAAAAAAGAAACAATGTAACTCTGGATATGCTCTCCCTATACACTATTTCTTTTTTTATTTCAACTGGATGATAACATTTTGGGTGTTCTTTTTTCGGGATATGAAGTGGAGATTTTATTCCGCATTTGACTTTGCAATCTGAAAGACAATCCCACCTTGGCTCATATACGCCCTTATTTATACGATAATCAATGTGCCCCTCTTTTAAATTGTTAAACATATAATACAACATTACATATTGAATTTTGTAATTAAACTGTCTAAACATCAACAGTTTATCAAAAATATCATATCTCTCAAACTTAACATGCCTAATAAATTTACAATCAAGTAACGAACCTAGCTTTCTAATTGCCAATATAAACCTAAGCATGCTATTAGATTTATTATGAGTTATAATTTCATGCGTTATACGATCTGGATGCTTTATCCAGTCATATTCTCTATATATAAAGAAAGGAGGTATGGTGAAATTGTGTAGAAATAATACATTTATCATATCTGCAAAAATAACAAATTGGTCAAGGTAAAGTTTGTGACTGATATGCAAATTTTTACAAATTTCAATATCATCAAAAATGTAGACGAATTTTCTGGGCTGCCCACATTCCATTTTGATAATTTTAGAAACTAAAAAGGCACGCGAAAATAAACTAAGAATATGATTCACGTTGTGCCCATACATGGGATCTTCTGGATTGCCTCCAAATGTGACTGCCAAGGGAATTCGAGTAATATTTTTACCCGATCGCGTATAAGCAGCAACAGACACTTCATCAAACTGAGAAATCGCCTTCTCGGAAATATCCCGTATTAACTTGATGTTGCCCGATCTGTCGCGCACTCGCCAATATCCATTCGGCTCCCTGAGCATATCCCCTCCTTTGCCAATGCCCTGCCCAATCTCGGTTTGTCGTGTTTCTTGACAGGTTCTTTTGGCCAAGCCGCACAATTTTTGGACGAGGCTCTCGCCTTTTCCTGAACCTGACCTGAGTTCCTCTGCCTCTTGCTGCGCCTTCGGATGCTGCACGAATGATACAGGCAGCAAAATTTTTCCACCAGACACGGGCACAAAAATTTTCTTGGCAGGTCCGGCTTTACCTCCCCCAACATCCCGGCTACATTTCCTTACGACAAAAACGAAGTGGGGACAAAGTGGGGACAACTTCCGCCGGAGACGAAAAAAGGACTCACGGCATTACCCGTAAGTCCTTGTTTTCTCTGGAGCCAGCTAAGAGACTTGAACTCTTGGCCTGCTGATTACGAATCAGCTGCTCTACCAACTGAGCTAAGCTGGCGCGAAGGGAATAATGCGTTAAATCCGGCAGCGTGTCAAGAAAAAATGTACATCTTTCTGCGCCGCCCGTCCTTTTCCCTGCTCCGCCGGGCAGACGGCATCAGATCAGCCCCAGACCGTGCAAGAGCACCAGCAGGATGAGCAGCGGCGTGGCGGTGCGGCAGAGGAAGCGCACGGCACGGGGCGCGCGGCCGTCCCCCAGTCGCGCGAGCACTTGCCCTCCGGCGGCCGAATAGCCCACGAACAGGCAGGTGGCTATGCCGCACACGGGCATGAGGAGCATGGAGGACAACGCGTCGTAGAGGTCGAAAAAGGACATGCCGCAGACCTTGACGTCCTTCCAGATGCCGAGCGAGAGCGTGGCCGGCACGCCCAGCAGCATGAGTCCGGCCAGCACGGCGGGCACCGCCTTGGCGCGCGAACAGCTCAGCCGCTCCGCCAGACAGGAGACAGGCACTTCCAGCAGGGACAGGATGGCCCCCGTGGCGGCGATGCCGGACAGGATAAAGAAGACGGTGGCAAGCAGATGGCCGCCGGGCAGGGAGGCGAAAACGGCGGGGACTGTCATGAACAGCAGCGCGGGCCCCTGGGTGACTTCGAAATCGAAGCTGAACACGGCCGGGAAGATGGCTATGCCGGCCAGCAGAGAGACCAACAAGTCGCAGACCATGACCCGCAGGGCCGTAGCCGGGATATTCACTTCTTCCTTGAAATAGCTGCCGTAGATGAGCATGCAGCCCATGCCCACGGACATCTTGAAAAAGGCCAGTCCCATAGCCGTCAGGATGACCTCGCCGGATATGCGGTCCCACTGCGGCATGAAGAGGAAGCGCAGGCCCTCCCCTGCTCCCGGCAGGGTCAGGCTGCGCAGGCAGATGCCGAGCAGCAGCAGAAAAAGCAGCGGCATGAGCACGCGCGTCACCTTCTCGATGCCTTTCGAGGCCCCGCGCATGATGATGGCCCCGGTCAGGATGAGGACGCCCCATTGCCAGCCCAGCGAGGCCAGCGGATCGCCGGTCAGCAGACTGAAGGTCTGCCCGGCCGCTTCGGGGTCGGTCGTGGCCGTGCCGCCCAGCGCGGACTTGAAGATGTAGGCGAAGACCCAGCCCGCCACATCCGAGTAAAAACCCAGGATCACGATGCAGCTCACGATGGCCCCCATACCGATGAGCCACCAGGAAGAGCGCGGCGCGATGACGCGGAAGACATCCACCACATTGCGGCGTCCGGCCCGACCGATGGCCAGCTCGGCGATCATGAGCGGCAGGCCGATGCAGAGCGTGGCCAGGATATAGACGAGCAGGAAGGATGCTCCGCCGTTCTGGCCCACGAGGGCCGGGAATTTCCAGATGTTGCCCAGCCCCACGGCCGAGCCGAGGGTAGCGGCCAGCACTCCGAGGCGGGAGGAAAAGTGATCTCGCGCGGCTGCCATACGGTCTCCTTAGAGTATGTTGGGTTTGAAACGCTTCGCGCCTCAAACCATACGGCCTGTCGCTTCACGGAAAAAACGCGATCCTTCCGCCAGGTCTGGGCCGGGCGGCGCTGTGTGCCGCCGCCTCGCGTTTTGCCTGTTGCCAATGGCAAAACGCTCTATATCCGAGGGGAGGAGGGTTCGGACGGAGACGCTCCGGGCGCGGACGCGTCGCCTTCCACAGGGGTATCCTCAGCCGCGGCGTCCTCCGCGGCAGAGGCGGCGGGCGTGGCCGCCTCTGCGGAGGAGAACTCCTCCATGAAGATCTGCCACAGGGTCACGAACAGCACCGCCAGCACCGGCCCGGTGATGAAGCCGTCCAGCCCGAAGAGCGCAAAGCCGCCCAGCGTCGAAAGCAGCACCATGAAGTCCGGCAGCTTGGTGTCGCGTCCGACCAGGATGGGCCGCAGGGCGTTGTCCGCCAGGCCGATGACGCAGACCCCGTAGACCATGAGCACCACGCCGGACACAGGCTCGCCCGTCAACAGCAGGTAGATCGCCGCCGGCAGCCAGACGACCGCCGCCCCCACCACGGGGATAAGGGACAGCAACGTCATGATGACGCCCCAGAGCACGGGAGCGCGCAGCCCCAGCACGGCAAAGATGAGCCCGCCCAGGGCCCCCTGCGCCACGGCCACCAGCAGCGAACCACGCACCGTGGCCCGCAGCATGAGCGCGAAACGGGCGAAGAGCAGTTCCTCACGATGATCGCCGAAGGGCAAGGCCCGGATGAGCAACTGGCGGATGCATTCGCCGTCCCGCAGGAGGAAAAAGGCCAGATAGAGCACGATGGCGAGATCGATGAACCAATTGACGGTGCCGCCCCCGATGGCCATGGTCTGCCGGGCCAGATAGCCGCTCACGGTCACGGCGGCGGACGAGAAAGCCGCCTTGATCTTCTCCGGTCCGTAGCCGAACTTTTCCAGCCACTCGATGACCGCGGGCAACGCCTGCCGCAACTTGTCCACCATGACGCCTATCTCATCCGCGTTGCCGGACAGCCGCGTGTAGAGCTGCGCCAGTTCCGTCAGGCAGGTATACAGCAGATAGCCCGCGGGCAGGATGATGAAGGCCAGACTGACCAGCACCGTGCAGAGCGAAGCGGCATTGGCCCCCAGCCCGCGCCGTTGCAGCCACTGCCGCAGCGGCATGAACAACAGACCGATGACGACGCTCCAGAAGATGTCGTCGAAAAACGGCCGTAGCATCCAGAGAAAGGCCAGCGTGGCCAGCAGCAGCAGACCGAGGAAGGCATTGTTCTCCAGACGGGAAGGCGGTGTCGTCATGTGTGCTCCTTGCAGGGCAGCCTTATGGCTGCGGGGGAAAAACCGTTCAGCGCCGGTCATCCCGACCGGGCGGCGCTGCGCCGCCGCCTCGCGTCCTGCCTTTCCCCTGGGCAAAGTGCCGTAAAAAGGGCACGACGGACCGTCATGCCCTTTCAGCACGCTGCGGGGCCTGTGCGGCAGAGACGCTTTCCGCTCCCTGCGCACGCGGACAGCGGGCGCGCACGCCGTTCAAACTGCGTGCGCCCAAGAGGGATCAGGCCCGCTCGATGACGAACGGGATGCAATGCAGCTCGCGGCTTTTTTCCTGAGTGGAGCCGAGCTTCCAGGGGCTGCCGGCAGCCCAGCCCAGCTTTTCGGCGATGGCCCGGGCCACCCCGGCCACATTCAGCACGGGATGCCGCTGGAACACCTGCGGGAGCCCGTACGTAAGATTGCACACCAGGCACTTGCCCGGCCGCTGATGCAGTTCAAAGGCCAGTTCCGCCCTGTCGTCGCTGACGTTGCGGCACACCAGCCGGATGTCGTACGCCCCTTCCTCCGCGCCGCCGAACAGCGCGTCAAAAAAAGCGTCCGTCCGCTCCGCGGGAAAGACCGAGTCCAGAAAAGCCTGATCAAGAACCATGTTTCCTCCACTGCAGTTGTGCGTGATGGCGGCGCGCAGCCCGGCGGCCCGATGTCCTCGCATCCGGCAGCCATACCCTCCCCGCTGCCGCGCGGTACCGGCAGGCCGCAGGCCCGCCGCTCATTCGTATGCGGCCGCGCCCGAGGGCGCACCATACCGCAGCCAGTCCAGCAGCGCACCGTCAAGGCGGCAATCCCGCCGCGGCAGCCTGTCCGGACGGAAGGCCGCCGTCATGCCGGCGGCGGTCGCCTCCCGGCGGTCAGGATTGGCTCCGGCCAGCCAGGCCAGCAGACCGACGATGCGTTCCGGCGGCACGCCTTCCGCACGCAGGCTGCGCAGGGCAAGGCTGTTGTGCCGCTTGGCGAGCCGCTCCCCTTCCGCATCACACAGCAGGGGAACGTGCGCATACGTCGGAATCTCATAGCCCAAAAGCCGTAAAAGGGCAATCTGACGGGGGGTGGAGGGCAGGATATCGCGCCCTCGCACCACCTGATTGATGCCCATGCGGCCATCATCCACCGCTACGGCGAGCTGATAGGCGATGACCCCGTCCGAGCGCTGGACGGCAAAGTCCCCGCCGCAGTCCTCCAGGGTGAAGCACTGTTGCCCCTGCACCGCATCGGTGAAGGCGACAGGCTCCGACGGCCCGTGGAAACGCAGACTGGCGCGCCGTCCGGCCTGCCGCAGCGCCATCCGCTGCGCTTCGCTGAGCCGGCGGCAGGTGCCGGGGTAGGGAGCCCCCATGTCGTCCACATGCGGCGCACCGGCCAGGGCGCGCAGCTCCTTGCGGGTGCAGAAACAGGGATAGAGGCAGCCCAGCCTTTCGAGGCGTTGCAGGGCCTGGGCATAGATGGCGGCGCAGCGGCTTTGTACATAGGGGCCGCAGTTTCCCCGCTCCGGCAGCGGCCCGCCGCTCCCGTCGGAAGGGAGGCCGGGGCCTTCGTCCCAGTCCATGCCCAACCAGCGCAGGTCTTCCATGATGGCGAGCGCGAACTCGTCACGTGAGCGCTGGGGATCGATGTCCTCCAGCCGAAGGATGATGCGCCCCCCCGCCTGCCGGGCGGCCCACCAGGCCAGGAGGAAGGCCCAGGCATTGCCCAGGTGCAGATAGCCTGTCGGGCTGGGCGCAAGGCGTCCCCGAATCTCGCAGGGGGCGTGTGCGGTCTCGGTCATCGTATTTTCCTGCCGCAAGGATCGGTCCGCCGCCATAAGCAAAGCGGGGAGCATCCTCCGTCGAGGCGATGCTCCCCCGCTTGTGCGGCACGGTCTTCCCTTCCCGCAAGGCGGCCCACCTTCCCTCAGGCTGGGCCGGGCTCGCGGTCCGTGTCGGAAAGCTGGATCTTACTTTTTGTTCCAGGGCATCTTGGCCAGCAGCTTGGCCATGCCGCAGACGCCGGTCAGCCCCGCGTAGATCAGCCCCGCACCCACGAAGGCGCTCAGCCAGACGAAGATGGGGAAGACGCAGGAGGCCAGCAGACCGAACAGCACCAGCGCGCCGGCGCCGATCTGGATCTGGCGGTTCATGGGCAGCGGGCACTTTTCGTGCCGTTCCACGGGCAGTCCGGCCTTTTCCCAGGCGCTCACGCCGCCAAGGACGATCCAGGCGGGACCGGCGGCCACCCGTTCCAGCACGTCGGCATTGTCCCGCGTGCGCGAACCGGAGTTGCATATGAACACGATGGGCTTCTGGGCGGTGGCGGGCTCCAGCTTCAGGAAGGGCAGCGCCGAAAGGGGCGCGGCTTCAGCGCCGGGCACGGAAACGACGGCCAGTTCATCGGCTTCGCGCACATCGACCAGGCGGATCTCTCCGGCTTGCAGGCGCTTGTAAACTTCGACAGGGCTAAGAGACGGCAGCATGTGACCTCACTTTGGTTGGGGGAACGACGATCTGACACCAGTTCATTATTTCTTCTTGGAAGAACTCTTGCGGGACGAACCAGACGTCCCCTTGTCCTTCTTCTTTTGCTGCTGAGACGACGCGCGGGCCTTTGCCTTGCTCTTGCCGCTCTGACGCGAGGATGCGGCAGCCTTTGTCTTGCTCTTGCCGCTCTTGCGTGAAGCAGAGGCCTTGTCCTTGCTCTTGCTTTTGCCGCTCTTGCGGGAAGCGGACGCCTTGTCCCGGCTTTTCCGGCGCTGTTCGGACGGCTTGCGCACCTGATCCTTCTTCTTGCGCTGGGACGAGACCTGCGACGACTGCTTGCCCTTCTTGCGGCTTTCGCTCGCGGCCTCCTTGCGCGCCTTGCGGGAACGCTCCATGTCGCGCACGGCGCGCTCCTCGGTATACTGCGCCATGCGGCTTTCCGCCTGCGCCACCAGATCCTGCCCGTCGGCGCTCATGCTGACCCGCCGCGCCCCAAGGAAGGTATTGTTGAAGTAGGGGTCATCCAGCGAGCTGATCTTGACGGAGCTCCGCCGCCGCGGGCTGTGCACGAATTTGCCGTCCCCGACATAGATGCCCGTGTGGTAGCCCCGCCGCGGATGCCGAAAGGCCACGATGTCGCCCGCTCGCATGTCTTCCACGCGCGTGATGCGCTGCCCGATGGAGGACTGTTCCCGTGCCGTGCGGGGCAGCTTGACCCCGACGCTCTGATACGCCCACTGCACGAGGCCCGAACAGTCGAAACCGCCCGGATTGCGCCCGCCGGGCACATAGGGCGTGCCGATGGCCGAGCGGGCCGTCTTCACCACGGACTGGCCGGAGGCCCGGTCCCGCGCATCTTCCTGCCGGTTCAGGACGTCTTCCACATTGGCCCGGTAGCGGATCAACAGATCCTTGTCCTGCTGCTTGCGCGCCGTGCAGCCGAGGAGCACGGCAGAGATCAGAAAAAGGGTCAGCAGATTGCGTACTTGGCGCATTCGTTCTCCAGACAAGGGTAAACCCGCTTGCGCGGGTTGAAAAAACGGGCAGAACCCGTACTATCCACAGAGATATCAGGCCTTCATGTCCAGAATGACGCCCAGCATGTCATCCGCTGTGCGTACGACCTGGGCATTGGCCTCATAGGTGTGCGGCATGGCCACAAGATCGACCATTTCCCGCTCCAGGCTGGTGCCGCTGGGGAAAAGGCTTTCCAGCGGCGTGCCGTCGCTGGCGCCCATGTCGCGGGCGCGCTGGCGCAGCTCGTCATAGGAGACGCGCGTGCCTTCCTGTCCGGCCAGGCCGTCACCCTGGAAGACGGCATCCAGCCGCGTGCCGTTGTTGCCGGCGATATCCGAATATTCCGCACGCTGCGGATTGAAGCCCGCCGTGTTCACGTTGGCGATATTGTGCGTCACCGTCTGCATGCCGGCGCCGAACGCGGAAAGGGCCGACGAACCGATGCTCATACTGCTTGAAATGCTCATAGTATCACTCCCCTTTCCCGGTTTTTAGCACAGACTGTCACAAAAGGCAAAAGGCTTTTTACCGGGGCGGCGGAAGGAGACGCGCTCAGTCCCGGCCGGACGGGTCCAGGTGGCGCTCGATGCAGGCAAAGGCGTTGTGGCTGTGGATGGATTCCATACTTTCCACCTCCACCCGGAACCACGATATCTGCCCGTGCTCCAGCAGGCGCTGCGCCACATTGCGCACCACGTCCTCCACGAAAGTCGGCTGGGCGAAGGCGTGTTCGGTCACGTACTTCTCATCCTCCCGCTTGAGGAGGGTGTAGACGGCCGACGAGCCCGACGCTTCGGCCATTTCGATGAAGTCCTCGATCCAGCTGAAGTGCGTCATGCGCACGGACAGCCTGATCATGGTGCGCTGGCTGTGCGCCCCTTCCCGGCTGATGGCCTTGGAGCAGGGGCAGACCGTCATGACCGGCACGTTGACGTCCAGCGAGAACGACTGTCCCTCGTCGGTCAGCTCGCCGGTCAGGCGGCATTCGTAGGCCACGAGGCTCTCGCTGCCGGAGGCCGGGGCCGCCTTGCGCATGAAATAGGGGAAACAGAAATGCACATAGGCCCGCCGCGCCTCGAGACGCTCCTTGATGGCGGCGAGCAGACGCCGCACGGACTGATAGCTGATGGCGTCGTTCCACTCTTCCAGCGCCGCCACGAAGCGGCTCATGTGCGTTCCCTTGAAGGCGGCGGGCAGATCCACGCCCATATCCACGCGGGCCACGGTCTGGCGGCTGCCCTCGGCCTTGTCCCGCACCAGCAGGGGCATGGTGATGCCCCGCACCCCAACCGTATCTATCGGCAGCGCCACCTGCGGCGCATGACGTTGCACATCTTCCATATCAGGCAAGATCCTGTCCTGTCGTTGTTCCGCTGAAAGTGCCGTGCTTCACGCCCTTGCAGGAGACAAGACGGTCGGCGAGCGCGCGCACCCGGCCCGCGTCCCCTTTCAGCACCAGCACTTCCAGACAATTGTGATGATCAAGATGCACATGCAGGGTCGTGATGATGATGTCGTGATCATCATGCTGCATGCGCGTCAGCTTGCGGGCCAGATCGTTCTTGTGGTGATCGTAGACCAGCGTCAGCGTGCCGGCCGCCTCGGCCTCGGCGCGCTGCCATTCTTCCTCGACCAGCGCCTTGCGGATAAGATCGCGGATGGCCTCCGAACGATTGCCGTATCCCTTGCGGCGGCACAGATCGTCAAAGGGCTCCAGGAGCTCCTCATCCAGTGAGACGCCGAAGCGCGTCAGCTTGCCCATGTGCCTCTTCCTCTCCTGCTGTCTTCCTCAGCACGCCGCCTGACGCCGGCTGATCTCCCAGACGTGCACCGTGACCGGCACAGGCTGGGCATAAAGAGGCTCCACCTCCGCGCTGAAGACCCGCCGGCCCTGCCAGCCGCCGCCGTGCAGCGCCTGCAGGAAGGCGTCGTACACGCTGCGGCCGGGCTCGGCCACCCAGGCCACGCCGTCAGGGGAGAGCGCATGCTCCAGAAAGCGCATGACCGGCGCCACGAAGCGTTTCTCGTACATGATGTCCCCGCCCCAGATCCGCTCGATGCCGCCGGGCCTCAGGGCGGGCTGCCGCCAGTCCATGACGGCCCAGAGCGGGCCGGGCCGCATCCCGTTGTGCGCGGCATTGCGCGCGGCAAAACGGATGGCGTCCATCTCGTAATCCAGCCCCAGCACGTTCGCCCCCAGCCAGGCCCCCACCAGGGCGGTCAGCCCCAGGCCGCAGCCCAGATCGAGACAGCGCCGCCCGACCAGTTCCTCGCGCCGCAGCTCCAGCCAGCGGGCCAGCACCAGACTGGACGGCCAGAGCTCCGTCCAGTAAGGCAGGCGTTCATCCTCGAAGTTCCGGGGATCTTCCGTCATGGCCTCCCAGAGCTCCTCCAGATTGGCGGACCGCAGCAGTTCCCAGCGGCGTCCGCACGCCGTCACCTGGATACGGGCGCGGTCTTCGAGCGGTTCCGCGGCCTGAGGGGCGCCGCCGGGACCGGAAGGGGAGGCGAAAATGTGTTCCATCTCCTCACCATAGCCTATTGCCCCCCCGCTGTACAGACGTGCCCCCCGCCCTCCCCTTCCGGAAAAAACAGGCGGGGCGCGCTCTTGTGAGGAAGGCCGCCTTCTGCTAGGCTGTCGCCACTTCTTTTCCGAGGTTTTTTTCGAGGGATCTATGGGACAGGATATTTTTGACGTCATCGTCGTGCTGGTGCTGGTCTTTTTTACCCTGCGCGGCTTCTGGAACGGTTTCGTGGGCGAGGTGGCCGGGCTGGTCTCCCTGGTGGGCGGTTTCTGGGCCGCGCATAACTTCCACCCCCTCCTGTCCGAGCATCTGACCTTCATCAGCGAACCGGCCTGGCGGCAGCTTGCCGCCTATGTGCTGATCTTCGTCGCCACGCTCATCCTGGTGGCCGTGCTGGCCCGCATCCTCCAGAAAGTCCTGTCCTTCAGCTTCGTCACCTGGGTGGACAGGCTGGCCGGCGGCATCCTGGGGCTGGCCAAGGGGCTGCTGCTCTGTTCCGTCGTGCTGCTCATACTCCAGAAGCTCATGGGCAACATGGCCTTTCTCCAGAATTCGCGCGCCCTGCCCTATTTCACCAGTCTCATCGAGCAGATCCGGGCCTGGCTGCCGCCGGACGTGCTGAGCTGGTTCAACATCTGACAGGAAGCATGCGGGGACTGAGCGCACGGACGCTTTCCGTCCCGCCCGGCCCCACGGGCACATCACGCCCTGACGCGCCGGGGCCCGCCGCCGTCCGCACGGTCTGCGGGCAGGGCATGCCGCATCAATAAAGGATCGAGATATGGAAAAAAGCGCACTGGAACGATTGCAGGAGGTCCTTGACCGCCTGACGGCCGAAGAGGGCGGCTGCCCGTGGGACAAGGAACAGACGCCCCGCACCCTTGCCGAGTACATCATCGAAGAGAGCCACGAGCTCGTCAGCGCCATCCGTTCCGGCACGGACGCCGACGTCTGCGAGGAACTGGGCGACGTGGCCTTTTTGCTGCTCTTCGTGGCCCGGCTCTATGAAAAGCAGGGGAAATTCTCGCTGGACGACGCCCTGGCGCACAATTGCGCCAAGATGATCCGCCGCCACCCGCATGTCTTCGGCGACGCGCATTTCGACACGCGGGACGAACAGCTCAAGACCTGGGAACAGATCAAACGGACCGAGCACGCCGACGCCGAGGGCCGCCCCAAGGGGCTCTTCGACAGCCTGCCCTCCAGTCTGCCGCCCCTGACCAAGGCCTACCGCATCCACTCCAAGGCCGCCCGCGTGGGCTTCACCTGGCAGCAGGACGAGGAGGTGGAGCAGCAGGTGGAAGCCGAATGGCTGGAATGGCTGGACGTTTCGGCCGGCGACGACACCGACGCCCAGCGGCATGAACTGGGCGACCTGCTCTTCAGCATCGCCGAACTGGGACGGCGCAAGGGCATCAAGGCCAGCGAGGCGCTGGACGACGCCAATACCCGCTTCCTCCGGCGCTTCGCGCGCATGGAAGAGCTCGCGCGCGCCCAGGACCGGGACTTTGCCGCCCTCTCGCTGGACGAGAAGGACGAACTGTGGACACAGGCCAAGGCGGAAGAAACAGCCGGGAAGGCCTGAGCATGCGCACGCTTCCGTTGTCTGGATGCCGGGCCGCGCGGGGCCTCATGCTGCTGCTCCCCCTGCTCGTGGCGGCGCTGCTCATGGCGGCCTGCACGGCAGGCAGGACGCCGGGCAGGGGCACAGGGGCCGCCGTACGCCCGGAGGCCCGCCTGCCGCGCGCCGATCCGGGCTATGTGCAGTGGCTGGAACGCCAGTCCATGCTGGGGGCCGCGCCGCTGCTGGCGGGGCAGGTATCGGGGACGGAACGCATCTGGAGCAACAGCGCCCTGAGCAAGAACCGCTCCCTGCTGCTGACCGCCGCGTCCAACTGGCTGGAAGTCGATCCCTACACCGTCGGCGCATCCGACGGCGTCCTTGCCGCGCTGGGCGGCAGTCTGCCCCCGCTGCTGGGCCAGCTGGGCATCGGCGGCCTGTACGTGTCGCCCACGGGAGAACGGGGCGACATCTGGCAGGAAGCGCCGCGCGTCGGCACGGCCGACAACGTGACCGCGCTCCACTTCGACAAGGCCGTCGGCACCGATGAGGATCTGACCCGCCTGCAGGGACGCCTTGAAGCCGCGCACATCCAGCTCGGCGGCGAACTGCCGCCCGCGGCCACGGGCCTCGGCCCGGACTTCATCCTGCAAGCCCGCCACGCGCCCCGCTTTGACGGCCTCTACGCCATGATCAGCGTCCCGCGCGATCTCTGGGCCAGCCTGCCGTCCGTCCCCGGCGAATGGGATTGTCTGGCCCTGCGGCCGGAAGCGGTGAGCGCTCTCCAGGCCCGGGGCCTGCTGCCGCCCACCCTGCTGCGGCAAAAACTGGCCTGGGCCGAGCCCGGCGGCTGGGCCGCCACGGGCGAGGTGCGCGGCACGGACGGGCAGATCCGCCGCTGGGTCTACCGTTTTGCGGACGATCCCCAGCGCCCCGTCCTGCTCTGGCAGGACCCGTCTGGTCAGGCTCGCCGCATTTTTTCCGCGGCCATCATCCGCCATACGGGCCTGCAGGGGCAGGCGCTGGCCGGGCTGCGGCTGGAAGCCCTGTTCGGTCTTGACGTGCCGCCTCCGGCAGGCGAAGGCAGCGCCGCCTCTCTGTCGGACCGGCTGACGCCGGGCTACGGCGCGCTGGTCGCCGCCGCGCGGGAAGTGCACCGCTATGGCGGCTGGGCCGTGCAGGCCGATGCCCTGCCCCCCTCGCTGCTCGCGCCCGTCCTGCGCATGGGCGTGGATTTCTCGCGGGACAGCCTCACCGCGCCCGCCGCGGAATACGCCCTGCTCAGCGGCGATGCCGCGCCCCTGGCCCGCCTGTTGCGGCAGGCGCTGGAAAGCGACCTGGATCAGACCCGCCTTGCCCGCGGACTGCACGGCTGGCAGGGGGTGGACTGGCGTCTGCTGCGTGATCTGCCCGATGGGGAACGCCTCGTCAGCGAGGCCCGCCGCCTGAGCGGCCTGGACGGCGAGGACTTCCGCCTCTGGACGACGCCGACCTCTCTGGCGGCCCGCGCGCTCGGTCTGGACGCCGAAGCGGCCCTGCGCCCGGAAAATGCCGAGAAGCTGCGCCGGGCCTCCCTGGCCCTGCTCTCCTGCCGGGCCGGCCTGCCGGGGCCGCTCTTCATCAGCCTGCAGGAGCTGACCGGCGCGCTCGATGTGCCGCGCAGCGTCTCGCGCGACATCCTGCCCAGCCGCGGCCTGGTCCCCCTGCCCGACGCCTCCGCCCGGAGCGGGGCCGTGCCTTCCGCTCCGCTGGCTTTCGGCCCCCTGCGGGAACAGATGGCCGCGCAGGACAGTTTCCTCATGCTGGCGGCCCGTCTGCTGCTGGCCCGTCAGGCGGCCGGCCTCGCGCAGGGGAAACTCGTGTCCGTCCAGCAGGCGGGCGGCTGCCTCGCGCTCTGCTCCTCCCTGCCGGAGGGCGGCTACTGGCTGACCGTCATCAATCTTTCCGGCCGGGAGCGGGAATTTTCCGTACAGCTCCCCGCCGCCGGCGATATGCTCGATATCTTCAGCGGCCAGAGCCTCAGCGCCGGCCGCCGGCTCTCCCTGAACCTTGCGGCGTACCAGTCGCGCCATCTGGTCATGGATGCCCACGCCGCCACTTCCGCCCCATAGGAGTCGCCCATGAGTCAATATTATCCCGGCCAGCAATCGGACAACGACATCCGTTGTGATACGGGTATCCCGACCCGGCCCGCGCCCGAAAAGCCCCTTGCCGCCGATGCGCCCGGCGCGGCAGCTTCCGACGCCGCGTCCGATGAACGGCCTCCGGCTGCCGGCGACGCCGTTTCGCCGGACGAGACGGCGTCCGCCGCAACACCGGCCCCCGACGCTCCTGACGCCCCCGAGGCGGGACATGCCGCACCGCAGGAGGAGGCCGCGCCCTCCCCGGACGCCCCTGCTCCTGACGCCTCCGCTTCTGAATCGGAGGCGGCTGCCGCCGCCCTCCCTCCCCGCCCGGTCACGGCCGCGACGCGGGGCACGACGGCCCATATCGACCCTGTCCCCGATGATGAGGACATCCCTGTCCTGGAAGTCGCGCCGCCCACTGGGCGCAGCCGTCCCGCCGGACGGGCGCAGCAGCTCTTCCAGCGGCTGGCCGTGGCGGGGCCGCTCGCGCTCCTCGTGCTGCTGGCCGTGCAGATCTGGCCCATCTTCCTGACCGGCGGGCGCTTCTGTCCGGCGGAATGGCCTTCCGTGCTGGCGGCGCTCACCAGCCTGTCCGACGGTCAGTGGCTTTGCCCCAGCGGACCGCAGGGGGCCCAGCTGCCGCTGCTCTTCTGGCTCATGAGCGGCCTGCATCAATTGCTCCTGCCGGCCGGGCTGTCTGATCTGCTCCTCTTCCCCGTCACATCGGCGCTTTGCGGCGCGCTGGCCCTGCTGGCCACCTGGCTGCTGAGCCGGGCCACGGGCAATGACCGGGAATCCGCCCTTGCCGCCGGACTCATGCTGCTGTGCAGTCTGCTCTTCCCCTTCTTCGCCCATTTCATGGGCCCGCCGCCGCTGGCGACGGCGCTGACGCTGCTCTCTCTGGCCTGTCTTTGCCGCGGCTGGCAGAGCGCGTCCACATCGCTGCTGCTGCCGCTCGGTTTCGTGCTGGCCGGACTGGCGGGCCTGACGGGCGGTCTGGCCTACATGGCCCTGCCGCCCCTCACCAGTCTCGTCTGGCTGCTCTGGCGGCTGCGCCTCGGCCGGGCCCAGCGTCTGGACGCCGTCATCGGCTTCCTCCTCATGCTGCTGGTCATCGCCGTCTGGTTGCTGGCGCTCATCATCCTTGTGGAAGCCGACACCTATCTGCAATCCGTGGTCCGGCAGTTCTGGCACTGGCCCTTCCCGCTTTCCGGCAAGTGGTGGCTGCCCCTGGCGGCGGGCGTGCTGGGCATGGGCCCGTGGCTTGCCCTCATCCCCTTCGTCTCCTGGACGCGCGTGCTGCGTCAGGCCCCGCATGCGCTGGCCGCGAGCCGGCATGAGAACTGCGGCGCGTCCTTCCTCTGGATAGCGCTGATCCTCTCGGCCGTCCTGAGCCTGCTGGCTCCCGGTCTCAGCGGTTCCGGGCCGCTGCTCTGCCTGCTGGCCATCCTGCTGGGCCGCGCCCTGCTGCGCCTCTCGGACCTGGGGAGCCGCATCTTCTATCTCGTGGTCGCCCTGCTCTTCCTGCACGCGGGCATGGCCCTCACGGCCTGCGGCTTCGGCGTGACTCTGGACTGGCTCGTCAACTTCACTTCGCTGAAGCTGACGCCGGAGCAGCAGCAGGTCGTCCTCAAGCTGAGCGGCCTGCCCGTGCTGGGCATCCTCGGCATCCTCTGCGCCGTTACCGTCACCCGCCTGGTTCGCCGCTCCTGGCCCGGCGGCGCGCTGCTGGTCTGCACCCTGCTGGCCTGCCTGCTCGCCCAGCCGGCGCATCTTCTGTTGTCGCCGCAGCTCGGCGCGCAGGCCTCGATGCCTCTGCCCAGCGCTGAAGAGCTGCGGGCCTTCCTGACCCAGCGGAACGAAAAGCCGCTGCCGCCGTGGTACCCGGCCCCCATCGACCTGAAGGCCCTGCCGCCCGCCGGGGAAGCGCCCGCCGCTCCCGACGGCGCGGACACGGCGGACAGTCCGGCAGCGCCCGCAGAACCGGCTCCGACCGCCGGACAGGCAGACGATGCGGCAGCCGGACAGGCCACCGATGCGCCCGCCGCATCCGGCGATACGCACAAGGCGGACGGTGCGGAAGGCTCGGCGACGCCCGCCGAACCCGCCCCGGCGGACGAACCGGCGAACGCAGCGGCAAGCGAGCCGTCCGCCGAAGCTCCGGCAGCGACGGAAACGCCGGATGCTGCGACCGCCGGACGGCCGGAGGCCGGTAACGCCGGGCAGCCTCTCCTCAGGGGAGACGGCCTTGCTCCGGCGGAAGGCGCGCCCACGCCCGGCAAGCAAACTCTCCCCGCCCCGGCCCCCGACGCTCGGGCGGCGGAAGAACCGGATGCGCCGGCGATCCGGGAGGAAGCCGCGCCCGCTGACGCGGAACCGGAAGCCACGACACTCTGATCCCTGCGCGGGGAGCCGCTCTTAGGGTCTGGTAACACAAATTTTACTAATTATTTCTGTAGATAAGTCATCCATACAAACTCCGCTTGTTCTCATGGGCGGGGTGCCTCGTCCTCCGTATCCTCCCCTGATAAAAGCGCGCTGGGGAAGGGATGGGGGGCTTGGGGGGAAGGGAAACCCGCTCCCGCGCCGGCGGAGGGGTTTCCCTTCCCCAAACAGGCAACGAATAGTGTTAACTCGCCCTAAGGGCAGCTCCCCGCGTTTTCCTTTCCAGCCGCTTTCCCGTCTCTTGACGCGGCACGGCTCTTGCCTCTACAAAAAACTTCCCGCCTCCCGGCGGGATTTTTCCGACATTTTGCCAAAGGAACGACCATGAAAGAATTTACGCTTGCCGTGCATAGTCTGGGCAATATCGGCTGCAAGGTGGTGGAAGCCGCCCTCGCGGCTCCTGACTGCCGCTGCCTCGGCGTCATCCGCCGTGCCGATTCGCTGGGGACCCGTGCGCAGGATCTGCGCGGACTGCCCGAATACGCCAGCCTTGCCGATCTGGAAGCGGCCCAGGGCCGTCCGGACGTCATCGCCCTCTGCGGCCCCTCCCGCAGCATCCCCGACACGGCCGAGGCCTTCCTGCTCAAGGGCTACAACTGCGTGGACAGCTTCGACGTACATACCGACATCCCGCAGAGCGTGGCCCGTCTGGACAAGGCGGCCCGCAGCGGCAAGGCCGTGAGCATCACCGCCGCCGGCTGGGACCCCGGCACGGACTCGGTCATGCGCGCCCTTTTTGAAGCTATGGCCCCCACGGGCGTGACCTTCACCAACTTCGGCCGCGGCCGCAGCATGGGCCACTCCGTGGCCGCCCGCGCCATCGAAGGCGTGGCCGATGCCGTGTCCATCACCATCCCCGTGGGCGGCGGCCGCCATTCCCGCCTCGTCTATGTGGTGCTGGAAGAAGGGCAGAACCTGGCCGACGTCACCGCCCGCATCAAGGCCGATGACTACTTTGCCCATGACCCGCTCGATGTGCGCCAGTGCCGCGACCGGCAGGAGCTCTCCTTCGTGGCCGACCAGTCCCACGGCGTCCTCATGGAGCGCACCGGTGCATCCGGCATGACGGACAACCAGATCCTCAAGTTCGACATGCGCATCAACAACCCCGCCCTCACGGCGCAGATCCTCGTCTCCTGCGCGCGTGCCGCCACGCGCATGGAAGCCGGCTGCCACACGCTCATCGACGTGCCGCCCATCAAGCTGCTGCCCGGCGAGCGCATGGATATCATCACGCGCATGGTGTAGAAGCTGACGGCACTTTCACTGCTTGTTTTTGGGGAAGAAGGGGAACCCCTCGCGCTCTGCTGTCGATGCCTGTAAGGCCTTACGGCCTAACAGGCACGGCCCTGCGGGCCGCCTTTCGGTCGCGCTCTGCTGTCGATGCCCGTAAGGCTCCTGCGTCGCCTAACGGGCACGGCCTGCGGCCGCCTTTCGGTCGCCGCCGGGGCGCGAGGGGGGCCCCTTCCCCCAAGCCCCATCCCTTCCCCAGCGCGCTTTTAGCGCATGTTGCCGTTGAAAAAGGCAACATGCGCGGCGGCGCCAAGATGCCGCCCGGCCCAAACCAAGCGGAAAAACCGCGTTTTTTCTACGAAACGCCAAGACGTATGGTTTGAAGCGCAAAGCGTTTCAACCCCAAAATGCGCATGCAGGACGGCAGGCGGGAAAGCGCTCCTGCCGAGAAAGGATTATTTTTTGCTGTTGCCCTATGCCTTTGCCCGCGGCTGACGATAAGGAAAAGCAAAGGTTAGGTACGCTTTTCCCACAAGGAGCAGCTATGGATTTGAATCAGAAAAAGCAGGATGACCAGCTCCTCCAGCTCGTGACGTTCAGCATCGGCGAGGAAGAGTTCGGCGTCAACATCCTGAAGGTGCAGGAGATCATCCGCACCATGGAAATCACCAAGGTGCCGCGTGCGCCCGACTTTGTGGAAGGCGTCATCAATCTGCGCGGCAAGGTGATCCCCATCATTGACCTGCGTCGCCGGTTTGGCCTTGCGCCTCGTGGGCATGACAAGAATACGCGCATCATCGTCATCGAAATCAATAACATCATTGTGGGTTTTGTGGTGGATGCCGTTTCCGAGGTGCTCCGCATACCGGCCAGTACGGTGGAACCGCCGCCACCGGTGGTCGCCGGGGTGGAGTCCGACTATGTGAGCGGCGTCGGCAAACTGCAGGACCGCCTGCTCATCATGCTGGATCTGGATCGCCTGCTTTCCAGCGAGGACATGGAAGCCCTGAGCTGCCTGTAAACCACTACGTCCACCAAAATACGAAAAAGCCCTTTCGCACATGCGGAAGGGCTTTTTTTCATATTGCTCTCCCCTGCCCCGCCGCCCGCACGCCGTAAAGGAAAACCGGTCTTCCTTGCCGCAGCCGTGCCGCCATGCATCCCGGCGAAAATCATCCTTCAGTTTCGCGCCGTTGGGTTCCGTGGCCCTGACGGTGTCCTCTCGCATTCCAGCGCCCTCCAGCTCGCCGCAGGGCCGCTTGCCTGCGCTTCTGAAAAACACCGGGCCGAAAGACGCCGCTCAGCCGCATAGACATATCCCGCCGATAAGATTCACAATAACTATATAAATAAAAATATGACGGGATATCGAGTTCCCCCCTTGCCATCTCTTTTGATTATATATATTGTAAAACAAATATGTATATTTTTTATACATATTTGGATATGTCCTCCCGCTTGCGGGAGCTTCCCGAAACTTCAGCACACTGTGAGGACGCCTCTCTCGCCATCCCCAACCTCAACGCTTCGCACAGGAGGAAGCCATGCCGGATCAGAGTAGCTTTTCCCATACTGACGACAGCACCGAACAGTTGAGCAACGATACCGCGCTCGGCAGCGAGCCGCTTGTCTCGAATGCCGATGGACTCATGGCAGGGGGCGTGTCCGCGGAGCCCCCTATCCTGCTTCCGCAGAGAGAGACAAGCACCCCTTCATATACCCCTCCCACGCGCCCCAATATGCAAAGCAACGCTGAGATCACAGCCAGCGTGGCTCTGGAGTATGAGGAGCCGGAAAACGAAAACGAGCAGGACATCGCAGGGGCGGCAATCACTGTTGCGATGACGGGAAAATCCTTGCGTCCGGGAATGCCCGCAGTTATCGACGGCTATCTGTCTCATGTGGAATTTTCACCGATGGATGAAAATTCTCCCTTTGGCGTATTTTACATCAAGCTGGAAGACCAGATCCTTGAATTGACGAATGGTATGGTATTTGAGGATTATGCGGGGAACATATATACGATCTCCTCGTCCGAAAACTCTTTTTCCATCACCATCGACAGTTCGTCATCTTCCTGGAAGCCGGTAGACTTGTCACAACTCAACCTGTGGTACCACGGGGCTGAATATGACGACAAGGATCCGCAACTGAATTATGTCATCCTGGCGGACAGTGGCAAGGGCGAAACCAAAAATATCGACTCGCAACTTTATATCACCATTGACGCTGTCGCGAATGCGCCTGTTTACGAGACCGGTACGGCGGGCGGAGCTGTCATCGGCCCGGAAGACGGCAGCAACCTGTCTGTTTCCGAGACCGACAACGGCAATGGGGTGATCACGCAGACCATCAGCGGAGCAAGCCAGGCGGAAACCGGCTCCACCATGTTCTCCCTCGGCACCGTCACGTTCAAGGACTATAACGACGTCCCCAGAGTAGACCCCGAAGGCACGGGAGACGGGGTGGAATATCATTATATCCTCATCGCCGCCGAGGATGTTTCGCTTGACTGGGATATCGATCTTGCCAAGCTTTCCGAAATGAGCGGCGGCATGTTCACTTTGCCGGATTCCGGCGAGCTGGAGACCGTCTGGCTTGACGCCAACAATGCCAAGGTGGAAGCGGGGACGCACGGCGCGAAAGAATACATCAAGCTCCCCATCAGCAACGAATATCTGGCGGCGCACGGCGGAACGATCGATCTCAACCTGCCCATCAAGCTCCCGGAAGGCATGGAAGCCGGTGAATATATTTTCGACGCCAAGGCCGTCGCGGAAGAAAATCCCGTCAATTCCTGGGTGGACTGGGAGGAATACACAGACAACAACTTCGCCGTCACGGACATTGAAGCCGTGCGAGTCCTCGTCCAGGACGTCGAGGCGAAGATAACCATCTCCACCGGCTGGGCGTACGAAAGCGGCGCGGCGGCGGGCAGCGCGGACAATCCCGACGCCGATCCGGCGGGTGCGGGCATGGCGGCGGGCGAAAGCACGCAAACGTTCCAGGGCCTTCCCGTTTCCGCTGTGCCCATCAAACTGACGTTTGAGATGGGAGAAGACGAGAGCGTCGGCCAGTGGATCACCCTGAGCTATGACGCGGGCCTCGGCGACGTCTACTTCAACGGCTCCAAGGTCAACTCCACCATCGGGGGCAAGGCCTTCGTCACCCTGCCCTCCAGCGGCATCGTGGATGGCGAGCTGACGGCCTGGTTCGTCCCTGACCCGGCATCGGATGCCGATGCGGACTTTGATCTGCATTATGACTTCACGGTGACGAAGGGCACAGGAGAGGATGCCAAGACCTTCAACGCCGTCGGCGACATGCCTGTCGTCATCGATGCGGTGGCCGACCCCGCCGCGGCTGCCGTCGCGCCCAGCGGCGAGCCGCCGGAAAGCGACGGCTTCACCCTGGCCTATACGCTGCCTCTTTCCCAGGACAGCGCGGAAACGCACTATATCGTCATCTCCAATCCCGACGGACAGCTTTCCCTGGGCGATCTTGGCGGGCTGGCGTCCCATCTTTCGCCGGTGACGCTGGCGGAGCTGCAGGCGTTCGAACATCCCGATCCGGCGATCGGACGGCACTTTGACCATATCGGCCCCAACGACATCATCCTGCGCATCGACGATCCCGCCGCACTGGACGCGCTGGACGGCAGCGCCGACGGGAGCATCGCTCTGCGTCTGCCGTTCACGGTGAACGACAGGGCCGCGGCCGGAGAAAGTCTTGCCGTCACGGTCTCGACCGTGGTGGTGGAAGGCGGCGGCAACAACCCCGACAACTGGGATCAGACGTCGGACAAGGAATACGACTTCGCCAACAATATCGCCGTGACCGCCGAAACGGCCACCGTGCACCTTGCTCAGGGCAGTCTGGCGCTTGCGGTCACCGGCGGCGTGCATGAAGGCGACCTGCCCGACCAGCATATCGGCGGCAGCGTACAGGCGTACGGCGTCCCCATCCAGATGACGCTTGGCGATCCCTTTGAGGCCGTGCGGGAGATCTCCTTCAACCTGAGCACGGCGGACGGTTCGCCCGTGGACGGCGCGATAGCCTTCGGCATCGGTGGGGACTTTACGCTCGTGCCCGAAGGCGGCAGCCTGCGCTTCTCCGCGGAAGCGGGGACGGACGCGGCGCTCTATACCGGCGTGGACATCCTCGACGCCGCCGGGAGCGTCATCAAGAGCTACGTCATCTCCCCGGCGGCCACGCTGGAAGATCTCGCCGGGAGCGGCGAGGCATCCGGCCTGCGCTTCATCCCGTCCGGCGACAATGACGCCGACGTGCACGCCGGCATATCTTCGCTCACGGTGACGGATACGCGTTCCGGCGATCTGGTCACCGTGGACACGGAGTCCGTGGCCCCCGTCACCATCATCCGCGACGCTGTGGCCGACCTGGCCGAGGCCTCTTCCAGCATCACGCCCGAAAGCGGCCATGAGGCCGTGGTGGCCGGTTCCACCGTGACCGTGGATATCGCCGCCACCTTCACCGATCACGGCGACGGTTCCGAGGCGCAGTATCTCTTCGTCAGCAAGGCTTACCTGTCTTCCCTGACCATCCCCGCTTCGCTGTCCGGCGTGCTGACGGTCCTTGACGATGACGCGGCCAATGCCGTGTGCGGCAAGATAGACGGCCAGGGCGGCATCCCCGGCGCGACGGCGGACGCGTATTTCGTCATCAGGGTCGATCCGGCCCATCTCCAGCAGACCGGCGGTCAGCTCGACCTGCCGCTGGGGGCCACCCTGCGCACCGACATCGTCCAGGACGGCAACGCGCAGATCGACATCAAGGCCGTCACCGTGGAGCATGACGGTTTCCTCACCCCGACCGGTACGGATCTGGGCGGCGGCAATGTGGAGTCTGACGCAAGCAACAACGTGGCCGTCAGCGACGCCCCCGCTCACATCGCCTGGGCGACGCTGGAGAACGTCTTCACGTTCACGGTGGACGGTCCCGCGCACGAAGACGACCTCCCCGACCAGCACAGCACCCTCACCCCCCAGCCCGAAGGCGGCGCGGCCATCCGCATCACGCCGCAGGACGACAGCGAGGTCTTTGATACGCTGACCGTCGGCTATGCCGGAGAAGACGGCTCGCCCGTGTCCGGCAGCCTTGTGCTGAGCGCCGGCGGCGCATCCCTGACCATCCCCAGCGGCACGACGCTGATCTTCACCTACGACGCGGACGATCCCGCGCGCTGCATCAAGGTCAGCTACACGGACGGCGAAGGGGAGCACAGCCTTGCCGTGCCCGGTCTGACGCTGGCGGAGCTGACGTCCGGCGGCCTGCGCTATGTGCCCGCATCGGGCAGCGACAGCGATACGGATGTGGAGGTCACGTTCTCCGGCACCACGCGCGAGACGGAAAGCGGCGAGACCGGCGTCTATGCGCAGCAAACGGTGCAGATCGTGATGGACGCCGTGGCCGACAAGCCCGCCGGCGAGACCTCGGCCTATGACTACGGCATGGATGCCGACGGCCGGCCTCTTGCGGCCCTGCCGGAGAACAGCCCCGTCTCCTTTGCCGTCGAGGCCGTCTTCGGGGACTATGCCGACGGCTCGGAGGCGCACTATCTTTTTGTCAACACGAAGTATCTTGCCGATGGCAGCCTGCAGCTGCTGGATGGCGGCCAGCCCTTCACGGGCGGCACGCAACTCGCCGGCGATGCGCTGGACACGCTGCTTGCGCAGATCGCCGGGGATCCCGGCCTGATCCCCGGCCCGGACGACGCCTACGTGGTCTGGAAGCTCGACCCTGAGTATCTGGCGGGACATGGCGGCTCGCTCTCGCTGACGGTCACGGGCACGCTGAAGGATGCCGCCGCGCTTGCGCCCATCGGGCCGGAGAAGACGCCGCTCGATCTGGAGGTCAAGGCCGTAGCCGTGGAGCATGAGGGCTACCTCACCTCCGAGCAGGGCACGGCAAGCGGCAACGATGACGAACCCGACGCGACCAACAATGTGGCCGTCACCGAAGTGGGGACGCAGATCCAGTGGGACGCCCTTGCGGGGCAGTTCGATCTGACGGCGGAAAACGCCCACGAAGGCGACCAGCCCGGCCAGCATGCCGGCGACCTTGCCGTGGCGGGCGGCGCGACCCTGACCATCACGCCGCAGGACGCCACGGAAGTGCTCACCAGCATGACGCTCTCGTATGACGCCGGCCACGGCGATCTGGTGCTGAGCGTCGATGCGCAGCCGCCTCTCGTGCTTGCTCCCGGGGCGGAGATCTCCTTTGTCTTCGATCCGGCCAGCCCCACCCGCATCGTCAGCCTGACCTGCGGCGACACGACCCTGACGGTCCCCGGCCTGACGCTGGAGGAACTGACCTCCGGCGGCCTGCGCTATGTGCCGCATGCCGGCGACGATGACGATGCCGACGTGACGGTGAGCATCGAGGCCGCCACGCTGGAGACGAATACCGGCGTCACCGGCACGGCCGGCCTGACGGGCGTCATCGTGGTGGATGCCGTGGCCGACCGTCCCGCCGATGCGGCATCCGCCCTCATCGTGACCAGCGGCAAGGGCGATACCGTCATCGTCAACGAAGCGAAGGCCATCGACAGCTTTGACGTGTCCCTCAAGGCGACGTTCGCCGACTACGCTGACGGCAGCGAAGCGCATTATTTCTTCATCAGCGACCAGTACCTGGCCTCGCTTGAGGGCCTGCCCCAGGGCATCAGCCGGGTCGACGCGGCGCAGGCGGCGGACATCATCGCCGATGCGGGCCTGGAGGGCGGCTATTTCGTGCTGCGTGTGGATAGCGCCTACCTCCAGTCCCATGCCGGAGAGGTGGACGTCACCCTCACGGCGCATCTGGACGGCGACAAGCTGCCGCCGGAGGATCAGGCCCTGCATGTGGACATCCAGGCCGGGGCCATCGAGCATCAGGGCGTCAACACGCCCGTGGACGGGACGGGCCTCGGCGACGGCCACGGACAGGACAGCGACGCGACCAACAACGTCTCTCTGGTGGATATGGGCCTCGATCTGCATTATGCCCGTCTGGACAATGGGTTCGAGGTCAGCGTGAGCACCGCCCATGAAGGCGACGCGCCCAACCAGCATGTGGGCGACACGCTGCCCGAAGGCGGGGCCACGGTGGACTTTGCCCCCGCTGACGCAAGCGAGGTCTTCGACACGCTGGCCGTTTCCTATGACGGCGGCGAGGGTTCGCTCTACCTCGATCTGCCCACGCTGGAGGCGGGGAACATCCGTCTGGAACTCCCCAGCGGCGCGCAGCTTTCCTTCACCTACCGCAACGAGGGCGCGGGCGCGACGACGTGCACGGGCGTCAGCGTGACGACGCCGGAAGGCACGACGGTCTATACCCTGTCCAGTCAGCTTGAGCTGCGCGATCTCATGGGGGGCGGCCGGCTGCATTACATCCCCGCCGCGGACAGCCAGAGCGATGCCGACGTGGTCATCACCTTCTCCGGCACGTCCCGCGAGACGGCCACCGGCGAAAGCGGAGACTTCAGCCATGACGTGACGGTGACGGTGGACGCGGTGGCCGACCGGCCCGATGCCACGGGCGGCGCGTCCAATGTGGAAGCGGGCCGCACGGCGCTGGAACCGGGTACGTCATTTACCGTCTCCGTCAATGCGGACTTCGGCGGCGACCTCAGCGACGGTTCCGAAAAGCATTACGTGTTCATCAGCAGGGAACACCTGTCCGGTCTGGTCATCCCGGCCGCTCTTGGCGGTGCGGTCAGCCTGCTTGCCGGCGACGCCGCCGCGGCGGTCTGCGCGCAGGTGGACGGCGCGAACGGCATCCCCGGCGCCAATGCCGATGATTACTATGTGCTGGCCGTCGATGATGCGTGGTTACAGGCGCATGACGGCAAGATCGACCTGCAGCTGGAAGGCACGCTGAAGGATGCGGCGGCCCTGACGGAGGCGGGCGGCGCGGAAGGCGCACCCCTCACGCTGGAGATGAAGGCCGTGGCTGTGGAGCATCAGGGCTTCCAGACCCCGACGGGCGAGGATCTCGGCGGCGGGCACGGGCAGGACGGCGACGCGTCCAACAACGTTTCCGTGGAGGACGCCTCGGCGGACTTCACCTGGGCCGTGGTGGACGGCGGCATCAGCGCCGAAGCGGCCCCCGCCTTCGAGGGCAGCCAGCCGGAACAGCATCTCGGCGACTTCACCGCACAGGGCGGCGCGGCGGTCACGCTGTCCCCGCAGGATGCAAGCGAGGTCTTCACCGACCTGACGCTGACCTACGACGACAGCCACGGCAGCCTGACGCTTGCCTCGCCGGACGGGACGTCCGTCACGCTGGGCAACGGCGCGCGTCTGGTGTTCTCGTACGACGCGGATGATCCGACACGATGCCTGTCCGTCCAGGTCTGGCAGGCGGGCGGCACGGCTCCCGTGGCGACGTTGTCCTTTGCGGATGCCGCCGGGGCGGGCCTTGACCTTGCGGCCCTGACGTCATCGCATCTGAAGTACGTGCCGGCCGCGGGCGACGACAGCGACGCCGATGTGGGCATCAGCTTCTCCGGCACGCTGCTGGAGACGGCCTCCGGCGCGCAGGCCCCGGTCAGCGGTTCGCTGAACGTGGTGGTGGACGCCGTGGCCGACATGGCGCAGGATGCGTCCGGCAGCGCCGTGGTGATCACGGAGGGCGGCGAACGTCCCGGCGCGCTGCCCGGCGAGACCGTCACGGTGAGCCTCGACGCCACGTTCGACGACTACGCCGACGGCACGGAAGCGCATTACATCTTCGTGGCCAGGGAGCACCTGCCGGTCCTGAGCGGCATCCCCTCCGGCGTGGAGGAGGTGACGGATCCCGCGACCCTCGCGGACATCTTCAACGCCATCGCGAAGGCGGACGGCACGGGCATCCAGTCCGGCCCCGGCGCGTCGGCGGACTATCACGTCCTGAAGGTGAGTTCGGACTATCTCCTGGCGAATGACGGCCGGTTCTCCATGAGCATGACCGTCACGGCGGGCGAAAAGGGCGTCTACCCTGTGGATGCGGCCGCCGTGAGCGTGGAGCATGACGGCTACCTGACGAACACCGGCGATGCGGACGGCAGCGGCGCGAACCGCGACGCCACGGCGGAAAACAACGTGGCCGTGGCCGATATGGGTTTTGCCATCGTGGTGCGCGAGTTCGAGCCGGGCGAGGTGACGGCGGTGCTGGGTTCCGAATGGGCCTATGAGAACGACCGCTCCGAGGGCGACGAGGCCTATCACGAGGCCGGCAGCCCTGAGGACCGCGATCACGGCGTGACCATCAACTTCAGCGGCCAGGGCGAGGGCAACGTCATCACCTCCGCCACTTTCGAGTACGCCATGCCGTCCAACGGCAGCGCCGTGCCGCACACGATCCAGAGCCTCAATGCCGACGGCACGGTCAATACGGACGTGACCGTCCATGTGGACACCACCAGCAAGCCGGGAACGGTCATCGTCACCGTGACGTCCAACGATCCCTACGGCAGCGTGGGCGATCTGCACTTCATCCCCGGCGACAACTACGACAACGACGACGTGGACATCACCGTCACCAACGTGGAAGTGGCCGACCCCTTCCTGCACCAGAGCACGGTGGACGATCCGGCGTGGGGCAACGGCGTGGCTCCCGACGGCGCGGCCCTGCACGTCAAGGTGGACGCCGTGGCGCAGGCTCCCGGTCTGGACAACTTCGTGGTGGACCATGACAGCGGCAACCCCGTGGAGGCGGGCGGCGTCATCCACATCACCGGCAAGGTGTCCTATGAAGACACGTTCGATGGTTCCGAGCGGCACTTCCTGCTGCTGGAGCTGCAGGACGGCTACTACTCCGACGGCGTGACCCTGACCTTCAACGGTGAGACGGTCACCATCCCTGTGGAGCATTACGTTTCCGGCAATCCGCCCACGGAGGCCAATTATACTCTGCAGCAGCTCATCACGGCGGATGACGGGCAGCCGCATCTGTTCATCAAGCTGCCGGTGGACGGCGCCCTTGCGGAGCTGATGGATGGCCGGCAGCTGGAGCGTATGGACGACATCAGCCTTGACGTGACCTACCAGACCCGCGAATGGGCGTCCGAAGGCGCATCCCTGCACTTTGCGGCCATTGCGTCGGAAGATGTGGAGTCCGTGCGCGAATACGACGCCGGCTGGAACATCACCAACGACGAACTGCCCTTCGACAAGCAGCTGGAGCAATACGTCCCCGGCCTGACCGTGACCGACAACAACACGGCCATCACCATTGCGGCGCAGGGCGCGTACGTCTATTGGGATGAAGTCAACAGCAACGCCCTGAACTTCAAGGGCTACGTCTTCGAGAACGACCGCCCCGCCGACCATCAGCGGGACCCTGCCTATTTCCTGGACAGGGAAGATCCCGCGCCGGACGTGGAGTACGCCTACCCCGTCGCGCCGGAGCTGACGCCGGAAGATGCGGCCACGGGCCGGGATTTCGGCACGGGCATGGAGCTGGTGATCCCGGAGCATACCCGTCAGATCAGCATCACGGAGATCGAAGGCAATCTGGGTAGAGGGGATTTCTACTTCCTGCCGGAAACGGTGTGGGAAGCCTACATGGCGAAGTCCCCCGCGCCCGACGCGGACACGGCGCTGTCCGCGTACCGCGTCAATCCGAACGGCGATCCCGCCACGGCGCAGGGTTCCGGCGAATACATGCTGGTCTTCATCCCGTCCCAGGAGACGTACGATGAGGCGCACGGCGAGACCGGCCCGACGCACAAGGATCATGACTTCCGTTTCAGCTATGAGCTGCGGGCCGATCAGTACGGCCCCAACGGCGAATGGCGTGGAGAGAAGACCTACACAGGCACGGATATGGTCATCCGCGTGGACGCGGTGGCCAATCAGGCGAGCATCGAATACGCGGGCACGGACGGCACGCGGGAGTTCTCGCTCTGGAACGGCACGGGGACCACATCCACCTTTGACCTCACGGTCAGCTTCCACGATCTGGACGGCACGGAAGATCACTACATCCTTGTGGAGATGGTGCCCAACTTCGCCTTCCGTTGCGGGAGCTATCAATACATCCCCGGTCAGCCCGGCATATCGCCCAATGACAACGAGGCCATCTACACCCATGTGATGACGGATGCCGAGGGCAATCAGCAGTTCATCCGCTATTACAAGATCCCCGTGGATATGGCGGACATCGACCCCGTGACCGGCCAGGTCACGGTGGAGGTGGAGTTCCTGCGCCAGCCCGGCATGCCCGGCGTGGCCGACTACCCCAGCTCGCACGAGCTGACCTACGGCGCGCTCACCGAGGACAAGACCTGCAGCCGCTGGGATTCCAACGATCCCACGGCGGAGAACTTCATCAACCGCAAGGGTGCGGACGGCGAATACAGCTACGAGAACAACACCTCCGTCATCATCCGCAACGGCATGGAGCACGGCGCGGCGGACGGCGACAAGAACCCCGGCTGGTGGCAGCCCGGTCCTGACGGGTCCGGCGGTGGCGGCGGCCATATCCATTGGGAGAACGGCCCCGGCCACGGCTGGAGCCAGGGGTGGATCCCTGGCGGTGGCGGCGACATCGGCGGCTACTGGAAGGAAGACGGCCCCGTGGGCGGCGGCCCCGGCTGGTGGAAGCCCGGCGGCGGCATCATCGAGGGCGGCGGCACCATCGAGGACTGGATACCGGGCGGCGGCGGCAAGTGGGGTGAGCTTGGCGGCGGTGGCGGCGGTGGCGGCCACATCGATGTCGGCGGCGGTGGCGGCACGTCTCCGGACGGCTCCGACAACCCGTGGATAGCCTCGCGCGGTCAGGGCCTCGCCATCGAATGGGTCTTCGAGAACAGCACCCCGCTGGGCCATATTGAAGAAGGTCGCTACGCGGGCGGCGTGATTCCTGCGGCCATCTACCTCACGGGCGATAATCCTGATGCGGAGTACTTGTATATTACGATTCCAGGCAGTTTTAGCCGCCTGATTAATGGAACGAGTACGCCAACATTAGAGTCTGTTCCAGACTGGCATCCAAGAGCGGCTTTAAGCTTTTATAGCAGTGTAAGCGTTGATGCATATGGTAATGCCACTTATATGATTCATATCCCTGAAGGAGGACTTGATACTTCACTCTTCCTGCTCGTCGCGCCTGACAGTCTGGGCGAGGACTTCCAGCTGGACGTGCGGTGGGAGGATGCCGAGGGCAACACCCTGTCCTCCGGTCAGGTGGACGTGCTGGTGGACGCCGTGGCCCAGTGGGCTAACTTCACCTTCGCCGAGCATGAGGACGGCGTGTACGGCGTCACCGGCGACGATCCCACCTCTCTCCTGCGGGTGGATGTGGACGTGGCCTACCTGGACCAGGACGGCTCGGAGAGCAACTACCTGCTGGTGGAAAAGATCCCCGGCGTCCTGCCCCTCCATGCCGACGGCAACGGCGGCTATGAGACCCTGCGGGAGGTCTACCTCAACGGCGTCACCTACTACCTCATCGAGCCGAGCGCTCAGGAGCAGGCGGACGGCACCGTGCCGCTGTACATCAGCGTCAACGAGGAGCTCCTCTCGCCCATGTACGTCAGGGACGACATCCTGCATACCGATGGGCACCTCTATACCGGCGTGCGCCTGACCGTGGGCACCATGACCGTGGAAGGCCAGATAGGCAGGCCCGCCATCGACGGCGAGCCCGCCAACTGGGAATACACGCTGGACAACAACACCTCCCTCAACCTGCGCGAGGACTATCTGTCCATCTTCGTGTCCAAGGTCAACGCGGAAGGCGGCGACAATGCCGTCATGGTCAAGGAGACCGGCACGCCGGAAGAGCACATCTTCTGGCTGGACCCGTCAGACCCGGCCAACGGCCTCGACCTGACGATGGACGGCAACGATGTGCTGACCGAGCTCATCTTCACCGGAGCGGCGGGCAGCGGCTCCTTCTGGTATGTGGATGAGGCGGGCGTCGAGCATGTCCTGCCCACCGGCGTGGACATGAAGGAAGCCTACCTGGCAGGCAGGATCTTCCACAAGCAGGACCCCTATCAGGATGCCGACGCCACGCTGACCTGGACGGCGACCGTAAAGGACGGCATCACCGACAGCAGCACGGCGGAGGTGGGGGGCACGCTCACGGTGGCTGTGGACGCCGTGGCCCGGGCCGAAGAGATCCACTGCGGCTTCCCCGCGCTGGACAGGGAGGCCGGTACGCTGACCCAGACCCTGAGCTTCGATGACCATCTGTCCAATGAGCAGCATTACGCCGTCATCGCGCCGGACCTGTACCGCGTGGTGGGCAAGCAGGCCCAGGTCAGGGACGCCGACGGCCAGTGGCATACCGTGGATGTGGAGACCATCTTCGATCCGCAAGGCAACCCCTACTATGCCGTGTCCGTGGACGGCTGGCTGGACGCCTCCGGCTCGGTGACCGTGCGCTTCGAGCTGCACGAGCTGAACATAGCGGGCATCGAGAAGTTCCCCGTCATCTCCGGCGGCGTCTCCGTGGAGCCCAATACCGGCTATGACGCCGGCGACAGGGAGATGGACCTCACCGATAACTGGGCCATCAATACCCGCGTCGACAAGGTGAGCGAAGGCGTCGTGTCCACGAGCGATCTGGCCTTTGCCATCGACGCCGTCACGGAGCATGACGCGGCGGGCGCGGCCATCGTGCTTACCGGCACGATGGGCGACAACGATACCCTCGTTTCCGCCACCCTGACCTTCTCGCCGCGGCCGGGCACAGCCGCCTTTGCGGGCGAGCCCGGCGAGCAGATCGCCACGCTCGTCTACGCGGGCCAGTGCTTCGCCGTGACCCTGGATGCCGCGGGCAAGGCTTCGGCCGGCGTGGATTTCGGCGCGGGCTTCGACCCGGCGGCGGACTTCCGCATCGTCTGGGGCGTGGCCCACATGCAGGATGGTCAGCTCGTGGTGACGGAATGGAACCACGCGGCCGGCGGCACGCTGGATCTGGAGACCGGCTTCACCCTGCGGAACCAGCTTTCCGGCCAGACGGGCACGGCGACGGGCGCTGACCCCGACGGCGTGGCGCTGGTGGCCAGGGCTGACGCGGCGACGGACGTTGCCGGCGCCATGAACGCCGTCAACGGTCAGCCCGCTGGTCCCTCCACCCCTGTGGGCGCGGCGGCGGACAGCGTGACCGTGACCATCAGCGGCCAGTTCGCGGATGTGGACGGCTCCGAGACCCACTACCTCCTGCTGGAAGTGCCTGAAGGCTGGCAGGTGTCCGCCCCGCAGGGCGGCACGTACGAGACCGTGGAAGGCACGCGTTACTACCGCGTGAGCGTGAGCGCCACGGAGGCCTCGCCGTCCGTGGACGTCACGCTCGTCTCTCCTGACGGCCTCAACGGCAGCGTGACGCTGAAGACAGGGGCGCAGAGCGTGGAAGGCAACGGCGACAGCGCGTTCACCCAGGGCGACGGCGTCACTCTGGAGATGAGCGACGTGAGCGCCGCCGGTCTGGATGTGGACCTTGAGCCTGTGCAGGAAGACGGCCTGCTGTCCCTGGCGGACATGGGGCTTGCCCAGCTGGTCGGCAACGACGGCAACGACACCCTGCTGTCCGTCACCTTCACAGACCTCAAGGGCGGCAGCATCGTGGATGCCCAGGGCGACCCCGTCGCCGCCGGTCCTGACGGTCTTACGCTCACGGCGGCGCAACTTGCCTCCGGCAGCTACTTCTATCGCCCGGCTCCCGATCATGCGGGCGAGCTGGATGCCGAGGGCAGGCCGCTGCCGGTGGAGCTGACCTACGACGCCCTGCTGGGCGAAACGGATACCGGGGCCACGGCCACCCTCAGCGGCCGGACCGTGAGCGTGACCGTCATCCCCGTGGCCGATGCGCCCTCGAACGTGGCCGGCGTTTCCAACACGCCGTCGCTCGATGACGTGCAAACGGGGCACAAGGCGGCGGCATCCGTCACCCTTGAAGCGGCGTTCGGGGATGTGGACGGCTCAGAGGAGCACTTCTTCATCCTGAGCGGGCCGCAGGGCGTGGCCGTCGTTGCGGGGGCGGGTTACGCCGTCAGCCTGCTGACGGCGGAAGACGCGGCGGCCCTGGGCCTGTCCGACAGCTTCGCCTCCGGCCCGCTGTACAAGGTCACGCTGGAAGGCGGCACGACGGCCTCCGTTTCTCTGGACGTGGCTCTGGAAGTGACCACCACCATCTACAACGGCGGCGAGCTGCGGGTCGTGGGCGGCTCCGCCGAGCTGCGGCAGGACGGCACGTACAGCTATGCCTGCTCTGAGGAAAGCAGCCTCACGCTGCCGCCCGCCATCGGGCATGAGATCGGCAACAACGCCCCCGTCGCGGAAGAGGGCGCGGCCACGCTGGACAGCCTGCGCGCCGTCAGCGTGCAAGGCTCCGTGGCCACGGATATCGACGCGGACGGCGATGCCGTGACGCCCGGCGGTTTGCGCTTCGGCGATACGCAGGGCACGCGCGGCACGGTGGACGGCAAGGCCTGCTGGTCGGTACAGGGCGAATACGGCACGCTGCATCTCTTTGATGACGGCGCCTACCGCTATGACCTCGACCCGGCCCATCAGGGCGACGCGGGTGAGGAGGTCTTCACCTACACCATGCAGGACGGTTACGGCGGCGAAGGGCAAAGCGCCATCACCATCACCCTGACCAATGACAATACCGCGCCCGCATCCAGCGCCTTCACGGCCCAGCTGGACAGCGTGCGGCAGACGGCGGTCGGTTCCGGTCTGGTCTTTGAAGATGCGGAAGGCGATGCCGTCAGCGTGGCGGGCGTCAACGGCGACACCACCCTGACCAATCTCGGCACGGCGGATGCCCCCCGCTGGGGTTTCAGGGTCGCGGGCGACTACGGCACGCTGGAAGTGTGGGAAGCCGACGGGCAATGGCGGTACAGCTATACGCTCGATGCGGCCCACAAGGGCGAGACGGAGGACGAGCACTTCACCCTGACCCTGCGGGACGCCTACGGCATGGAATCCCTGGGAACGCTCGATGTTGATCTTTACAACGTCAACAGCGATCCCGTCGCCCAGGCCGGCGTCGCCGGCATGGATACCCTGCGCGATGCCGATGGGGAGGTCTCCGGCATGGTGGCCGTCAGCGATGCGGACGGCGACAGCGTGACCCTGGAGGCCGCCACCGGCTACAACGGCGCGGCCGGGACCTGGGGCGAGGACGACAGGGGCCAGGCCGCCCTTGTGGTGGCCGGACAGCACGGCACGCTGTATCTCTACCAGAGCGGCGGGGACTCCCTGCAATACCGCTATGTGCTCACGGATGCGGCGGCGGGCGGTCTGGATGCCGTGGAGACCTTCACCTACACGGTGGATGACGGCTACCTCGGCACGGCCACGAACACCATAACCATCGAACTGAGCAACGCCAACGCCGCGCCCGAGATCACGGGCCGGCTGGATGCGGAGCTGGATACCCTGCGCGATGCGGACAGGACCACGCAGGGCAGCCTTGCCTTCAGCGACCCGGACCTCAATGTGGATCAGGGGCGGCATGACCTCGTGACGCTCACCGGCGCGGCCTTTGGCGCGGCGGCCGGCGTGTCTGACGGTCAGGGCGGCTTTACGGTCAACGGCGCGTATGGCGTCTTCCATATCGACGCCACAGGCGCGTACACCTATACCCTGTCGCCCGATGCGGCCGGCACGCTGGGCACGGAGGACTTCACCATCACCGTGACCGACGAGTTCGGCGCGACGCACAGCGAGACCGTCAGCATCGACCTGCTTGTCCACAACCAGGACCCCACGGCCGGCTCCGGCAGTGTGGACCTGAACACCTGGCGCGGCGGCGGCAGAGCCGCCGGACAGGTGGCGCTGGCCGATGCGGACGGCGATGCCGTTACCGTGGATTCCGTCAGCGGTCTGGAAGAAGGCGTGTGGGGCGTCGATCCTGATGGCGATCCCGCCTTTGTGGTGCGGGGGCAGTATGGCCTGCTCTATGTGCATGCGGACGGCGCCTACCTGTATGCGCTGGATGAGGACGCCAGGGGCCAGAGCGGCACGGACGCCTTCAGCTTCACCGTGAGCGACGGCTTTGGCGGCTCCGCCTCCGGTTCCATCACCATCAATCTGGATGACGCCAACGCGGCCCCGGCGATCAGCGGCGACATCTCCGCCTCCATCGGCGGCGATATCGGCCAGTATGAGGACGAGATCGTCCGGGAGAGCGGCCGGCTCACCTGGAGCGATGCGGACGGCGACGCCATCGGCTTCGTGAGCGTGGGCGGCGAGACCCTGCCCGCTTCCGGCACGCTGGAAGTGGCGGGCCGCTACGGCACGCTCGTGCTCACCACCGACGGCGGCAACGGCGCTTCCTGGGTCTACACCCTCGATCCCGGCGTCGATGCCCAGGGCATCACGGATGTGGAGAGCTTCGACATCGTGGTCAGGGACATCTACGGCGGCGAGAGCTCGCAGAGCCTGAGCATCGACCTTGCGCCGCTCTCCCACGCGCCGGAATGCGACGACGTGAACTACAACTGGCCCCGGACGCCGTCGGGCGATCCCGTATCCTTCCTGGAGGGCGATCTCTCCTTCCGGGATGCGGATATGGCCTACGACCCCGATGAGAGCCTGAGCCTGCACGTCAACGGCACGAGCATCACGGAAGCGGCATCGGTGGCCGGGCAATACGGTTCGCTGACCATCCATCCCGACGGCTCCTTCACCTACACCTCGGTGCACATCGGCGAGGCCCTGCTGGAAGACTTCACCTATACGGTGACGGATGCGGCGGGCAACAGCGCCGAGGCCCACCTCTATATCCGGCTGAGCGATTCCGCGCCCGTGTTCCCCAATACCGGCGGGACGGAAGAAGGCATCTTCGCCGTCCAGACGGAGGCCGGCCTCTTTGCCGGGCTCGACCTCTTCAGTGCGGACGGCTCCGCCTTCTCCGGCCTGACCGACGGCGAGCAGGCCCCCGCCCCGGCGGACGACGGCGCGGCGCACATGCCGCAGGGCATGCCTGCCGCCGAACCGCTGGACGTGGCGCTCACCGGCGTTCCCCTGCCTTATGAGGCGGATCTCCTGCACACCGGCAGCTGATCCCTCCGCCTGACCCGCCTGCCGCGCGACCCTGCCGGGCCGCGCGGCAGGCCCCGGCGGCGCGCCTCCACGGGCGCATGCCCTTTCCCCGTCAGGAGCCGGAGGGCTTGCCGGAACACAAACAATATGATAGATAAAAACAAATAGTAAACCCAACTCCATCTCTTGCAGCCATGAGTACGTCCATCAAGCACAATCTCCTTGCCGTGGAAACGACCCGGCACCTCACGGCGCATTATGCAAGCCTCTCCGATTCCGTGCGGCGTCTCTCCACCGGCCTGCGTGTGGAGCGTGCGGCGGACG
>DWYJ01000107.1 GCA_019118745.1 Candidatus Desulfovibrio gallistercoris
TATGTTTGCTCGATTGAAAGACTGGCGCCGCATAGCCATGCGCTATGATCGCTGTGCCCATACATTCCTTTCGGCAATCCATATTGCTGCCATTGTCATTTTTTACCTTTAATGAGTCCTGACCCTAGAAGCGTCCACGCGCCGAGGCCTGCAATTCCACTTCCAGCCCGGCCAGCGCCCGCCGCAGCATGTCCAGCCCGTGACCCACGGCCCGGCGGCGCGTCCACTGCCGCCCCATGTAGCGGCCCTGCGGGCGCATGACCCGCAGCCAGGTGCGATCCGCCCCGGCAAGCGCGATGTAGACGAGCCCCACCGGCTTTTCCTCCGTGCCGCCATCCGGCCCGGCGATGCCGGTGATGCCGATGCCCCAGTGGCTGCCGGTCCGCTCGCGCACGGCGGCGGCCATATGCCGGGCCACTTCCTCGCTCACCGCCCCCACGCGGGCAAGCAGCTCCTCCGGCACGCCCAGCAAACGCGTCTTGCTCTCGTTGGCATAGGTCACCACGCCGGTACGGAAGACCGCCGAGGAGCCGGGCACATCCGTGATGGCCGCGGCCAGCAGCCCACCGGTGCAGGATTCGGCCGTGGCCACCGTCTGCCCGCGCCGGGCCAGTTCCGGCACCACCACGCTTTCCAGATTGTCCACGTCCACGCCGTAGACCACATCCCCCAGCAGTTCCCGCACGCGGGCCAGCGTGGGCGCGGCAAGGGCTTCCGCGGCTTCGGCGCTTTCGGCCTTGGCCGTCACCCGCACGAACATCTCCCCGTCCGTGGCGTAGGTGGCGGTGGACGGATTGGCCAGCCCGGTCAGTTCCGCCAGCCTCAGGGCGGCGTCCCCCTCGCCCTGCGCGAAAGTGCGCACCATATGCGAGCAGATGCAGGCCTGCGTACGGGCGGCCAGGATGGGCACGAGCTGCTCCCGCAGCATGGGCAGCAGTTCGCGCGGCGGGCCGGGCAGCATGGCCACGGCCTTGCCGTCGGCGCGGCAGGCATAGCAGCCCGGTGCGGTGCCGATGCGGTTGGGCAGGGCGCGGGAGCCGCGCGGCAGCATGACCTGCTTGTGCTGATTGGGGCCCATGGGCCGCTCGCCGAAATATTCCTTCAGCCGGACGAGGCTGTCGGCGTCTTCCTCCAGAGGCATCTCCAGTACGGCGGCGATGGTCTCCTTGGTCAGATCGTCTTCCGTGGGGCCCAGCCCGCCGGTGGTGATGACCAGATCGCTGCGCGAAAGCGCTTCGCGCAAGGCGTCCTCCAGCCGCCGGGGATTGTCCCCCACCACGCAACTGTGCAGCACGTCGATGCCCAGCGCGGACAGTTCCCGCCCCACATGGGCGGCATCGGAATTGATGGTGTGCCCCAGCAGCAGTTCCGTCCCTACGGCAATGATCTCCGCCCGCATGTTCACTCACGCTCCTTTCCGTTTCCGGTCAGCTCGTCCACGATCTGGCTCGCGCACTCCTGCGGCGTCCTGCCGACCGTAGGCACCACGCAGTCCGCATGCTCAGGAGCCTCGAAAGGCGAGGAGATGCCGGTGAACTGACTGATCAGCCCGGCACGCACCTTTTTGTACAGCCCCTTGGGGTCCCGCGCTTCCGCCACTTCCAGCGGCGTATTGATGTAGACCTCAAAAAATCGTTCCGTGCCCACGATGCGGCGTGCCTCCTCGCGGGCCGCAGCCAGAGGAGAGATGAAGGCCACGATGGGCGAGACGCCCGCCTGGAGGAGGATGGCCGCCACCTCAGCCACCCGGCGCTGATTTTCCGCGCGGTCGGCCTCGGAAAAGCCGAGATCGCGGCAAAGCCCCTGCCGGACGATGTCGCCGTCCAGAATGAAGGGGTTCTCGCCCCGCGCACGCAGCAGAGGCAGCAGTTCCCCGGCGATGGTGGATTTCCCGGCGCCGGAGAGCCCGGTGAACCAGTAGCAGAAAGCTTGTGTCATCTGTATGCTCCTTGCGGAATTATCCACTTCTTCTAGCCTCTTGACCGCAGCGATGCAAGCAGGCACAAGGCGCTTGCAAGGCGGCACAAGCCCGATTAAGCTGTGCTCCAACCTATTCTGAACGGGGAATCGTCATGAAGAATATCTGTCTTGTCCTGGCGCTGCTCATCCTTGCCAACCAGAATGTCTGCGCCCGCACGTTGGACGCCGACTACTTCACCTTTGAAGTGCCGGACGGCTGGGAGGTGGTCATGGAGCCCACCTGGGAGGAAAAAAACGTCAGTCTGGTGGTGGCGCGCGCGGACAAACGGGCGGCGGCCACGCTCGTGGCGGGCCAGACCCACGGGACCCGCATGGACATCATCGCCTCCATGTTTGCCCAGATGTTCCAGACCAGCCTGCCGGTGGAACGGCAGGGCAACGTCTTTACCGTCCCCTATGAAAAGGAAAACGTCTCCGGGCGACTCTGGATGACGGAAAGCAACGGCATATTCATCATCTACTCGCTGACCGGCGATGATCACGCCGCCCTGAACATGGTCAAATCCGCCGTGAAGAGCTTGAGCTATCCCGGCCTCGTCCTCCCCTAGGGCCTGTTGACGCTATTTTCTGCTTGTTTGGGGGGAAGGGGAACCCCTCCCCCCGCGCGGAAGGGCACAGCCTTTTTGCAGCGAAGCGAGAAAAGGCGTTCCCGTCATCCTTCCCCCCTAGCCCCCTCCCTTCCCCAGCGCGCTTTTATCAGGGGAAAAACAGCGACGCGGGGCGCATCGTCAGGCAGCTTAGCCTGACGGTGGACATTTTGCTTCGGCATTCCTCCCTTCTCAAAAAAATTGACGCCCCCTGCCCCAGAGGGTTCGCTGCGGGGCCGCGCTGGGGGCTGGGCCGAACCTCCGGCCGACAGGTGACGAATGGGCGGCGGACGGGAAAATCCTTGCCACCTTTTTTGATTTCGTGCTACGCATGTTGTTACCGGCAGCCGCTTCCGCTGTCCGGCAAATCGCAGCGAGGCCTGATGTCATGCATATTTCCGAAGGAGTGCTCTCTCCCGCCGTACTGACGGGAGGCGCCGTACTGGCGGCCGCCGGCGTCTGGGCGGGCCTGCGCCGTGTGGACTATGACCGGCTCATGCAGGTGGCCATTTTGAGCGCCGTCTTTTTTGTGGGGTCGCTTATCCATGTGCCGGTGGGACTGGGCAGCGCCCACCTTATCCTGAATGGCTTGCTGGGCGTCCTGCTAGGCTGGGCCGTCTTCCCGGCCCTGCTGGTGGCGCTGCTCCTGCAGGCCCTGCTGTTCCAGTTCGGCGGTCTTACGGTGCTGGGCGTCAATGTGGCGACCATGGGCGCGGGGGGCATCCTGGCCCATTACCTCTGCCGCTCCTGCTGCCGCCTGCCGCACTACGGCCCGCTGCTGGGCGGTTTTCTGGCCGGGGCGGCCGGCGTGCTGGCGGCCGGCGTACTGACGGCGGCGGCTCTGGCCCTTTCCGGCGAGGCCTTCCAGACGGCAGCCCGGCTCGTGCTGCTGGCGCATCTGCCCATCATGATTGCCGAGGGCTGCCTCACCCTGTTCACCGTCAACTTTCTGATGCGGGTGCGGCCGGGCATCCTTCCTTTCGCCTGTCCGGCCCGGCGTCTTTCCTGATCTTTCGCACGACTGCCCGCCATGTTTGCCCAGCCCTTTGCCCACGGCCGCAGTCTGCTGCACAGGCTCGATCCGCGCGTGCGTCTGGGGACGGCGGCGGTCAGCGCCGTCTGTCTGGCGCTGGTGCAGACGCGCCCGGCGGCCCTTTACGGCCTGACGCTGGGGGCCGGCCTGTTGCTGCTTTCCCGACCGCCGTGGGGGACGGCCCTGCGGCGTCTGCTGGCGGTCAACCTCTTTTTGCTGTTCCTCTGCCTGCTGACGCCCTTCAGCCTTTCCGGCGACGCCGTCTGGCAGTGGGGCCCCCTTGCCGTCACCCGGCAGGGGCTGGCGCTGGCCTTCGTGCTCTGGGCCAAATCCAACGCGCTCGTGCTCTGCTTTCTGGCCCTGGTGGCCACCATGCCCGTTTCCACCGCCGGTTACGCGTTACAAAAGCTGCGCTGCCCGGCCAAGATCGTTTTTCTGCTGCTGTTTGCCGGCCGCTATATCCATGACATTGCGGATGAATGGCGCACCCTGCTTGCCGCGGCAAGGTTGCGCGGCTTTCGGGCCCGCACCTCGTTCCACACGTACCGCACGCTGGCCTCCCTGCTGGGCATCCTGCTGCTGCGCGGACTGGACAGGGCCCGGCGCGTCCATGAGGCCATGCTGCTGCGCGGCTTCCAGCAGCGTTTCTTTTGCGTGACGCCCTTCCGGGCCCATGCCCGTGACGCCCTCTTTTCGGCGTTCATGGGCGCGGCTCTGATCGTCCTTTGCTGGCTGGAGTTTCGATGAACGGCAACGCGCCTCTTTTTTGTCTGGAAGATCTGACACTCACCCATGAAGGCTGCACGCAGCCCGTGCTGCGGGACGTGAGCTTTTGCCTGCATCCCGGTGAGCATATCGGCCTGTACGGGCCCAACGGCTGCGGAAAGACCACCCTGCTGCGCGGCATCACGGGCCTGCACAAGGCCACGGGCGGCGGCGTGCGCTTTCAGGGCAAGCTGCTGCGCGACGACGCCGATTTCCATCCCTTGCGCTGTGCGGTGGGCTTCGTGCTCCAGCATGCCGAGGATCAGCTCTTTTTCCCCACCGTACTGGAAGATGTGGCCTTTGGGCCGCTCAATCTGGGACTCAGCCCGGACGCCGCCCGCGAACGGGCGCTGGAGACCCTTGCCCGGCTCGGGCTCGACGGCTTTGCGGACAGACAGACGCATGCGCTTTCCGGCGGCGAGAAAAAACTCGTCTCCCTGGCGGGAGTGCTGGCCATGCAACCACAGGCCCTCCTGCTGGACGAGCCCACCAATGCGCTGGACATGGCGGCCCGGCAGCGCCTGTTGGACATCCTTGCCGCGCTGCCCACCGCACGCATCACCATTTCCCATGACTGGGACTTCCTCCAGCAGGTGAGCAACCGCTTCATGACCATCGAGGACGGACGCCTCGTCACGGACGCTCCCAGCCTTGCCCATGTCCACCGGCATGCCCATCCCTGCGGGCATGTCCCGCATGTGCATGCCTGATGCCTGCTGCGGGACGCTTTCCCCTTCCTGTATCCGCATCCTTGCGTCCGCTGTGCCGCCTTCCCCCCGCATATGGGGTCCACTGACCGCCGCACGCTGCCTGCGCTCCGCGCGGCACGAAAAAAGGACGCCCGAAGGCGTCCCTTGTCTGCATGAACGTCCTGCCTTGAGAGCATCTTGCCTTTGAAAAAGGCAAAATGCGAGGCGGCGGCACAGCGCCGACCGGCCAGAACTGCGTGGAATAACCGCATTTCTCCGTAAAACAGCAAACCGCATGCTTTGGAAGATCAAGCGTCTCAAACCGAAAATGCGCATGGGCATGCGCAGCAACACCGTGCGCCCGGCTGCCGCTCATTGCGGCCGTGAGCAGCAAGGCGGGGTGAGCTCCTTGTGCTTCCCTCCGGCGCAGGACGGGTTCCCCGCCGCCTTGCCGCACTGGCAGGAACCGCAGCCGCAGCTCCCCTTGCCGCGATGCGCCACGGCCCGGTAAAACTTGCGACCCATGTAGGCCAGCGCGCCCAGAACGATAAGAACGATAAGCAGCGTTTCCATACGGATCGTCCTCCTGGCTCAGGAGGATGTCAGAATTGAAAAAGAATGTCAAATTCTATTCTTTCTCTTCCGTCATGGTGCCGCCGGACGCCGGCTGCCGTTCACGCTGCTCGCGTGCGGCGCAGGCCGCACAGACACCGTAAAGATTATGGACATGGCCGCGCAGCAAGAAGTCGTATTTGCGGGCCAGCTCGTGCTGGATCTTCTCGATGCGCGGATCATAGATCTCAATGACTTTGCCGCAGGCGACGCAGACCATATGGTCGTGGTGACTGTCCGACGCCGCCAGCTCGTAACGGGCGATGCCGTCGCTGAAATGGATCTCCATAGCGAGCCCGGCTTCGCAAAGCAGCTTGAGCGTCCGGTAGACCGTGGTCTGGCCGATGCTCGAATCCTGCTGCTGCACGCGCTGGTAGAATTCTTCCAACGAATGGTGGCCGGGAAAGCGAAAGAAGACCTCGGCAATGATGCGCCGCTGCGCCGTGGCGTTCATCCCCTTGCGGCTGATGAACTCCTGGAAGGCGTTGTGAAAAGCAGTGTTATCCATAGACCTACCCTTGATGCTCTTTCTCTAGCACGGGCACGGACATCTGCCAAGCGTTCTCTGCCCAGTCCCTTGACCACGCCCGGGGGAATGGCTAGGGTCGGGACGCTCCAGTTTACAGACGCCTGTCAGGCTTCATGCGAGGTGGCCCATGCAAATCTCCCCCAAGGGAATGAAGATCCTTCTGAACCTGTTCCTGCTCTACATCTCGTGGGGATCGACCTACATCTGCCTCAAATTGTGTATGCACGCCTGCGGGCCGTTCACCCTCTGCGGCGTCCGCATGCTCTGCGGCGGCCTGCTGCTGGCTCTCCTGCTGCTCCTTACGGGGCGCTGGCGGCGGCCCGTATGGGCGGACATGCGCCATGCCGCCTGGCTGGCCATCTTCATGGTGCTCATGGCCAGCGGCTTCCTGGCCAGAGGCCAGCAGGGCATCACCTCGTCCACTGCGGCCATCATCACCGCCTCCACGCCCATCAGCATGCTGCTGGCGGGCTGGCTCTTCGCCGGAGAAAAACGCCCGACCCTCATGCAGTGCGTCGGCCTGCTGGGCGGGGGGACCGGCCTGCTGCTGCTTACGCTCGGCAGGGCCGCGGCGCAGGGCGGGCAGCCTGTCGAGGCGGTCAATTCCGTTTCCGGCATGATCTGGGTCTTTTCCGCCACCCTGGGCTGGGTGGCCGGGACGCTCATCTCCCGCCGCTTCCCCCATGCTTCGGGCCTGTCCGGCATGCAGTCCTGCGCGCTGCTGCTCATCTGCGGCGGCCTGGAATCCCTGCTGGTGGCCGCCTGCGCCGGAGAAGCCGCCCAGCTGCGCCTTGCCGCCGTCGGCCCGTCGGAGCTCCTGGCCTTCGGCTGGCTGACCGTGGGCGGCTCCATCATCGCGTACTATTCCTACTTCTGGCTGCTCTCCCACGCCTCCATCGCCACGGCCGTCTCCTATGAATATGTGGTCCCGGTCATCGGCGTCTTTCTGGGCTGGCAGATCGGCGGCGAGACCATCACCTGGCGTATCCTGCTGACCTGCGTGCTCATCGTGGGCTCGGTCTTCTTCGTCATGTGGGACAAGCACAACAAGTAGCGCGCCCGCCTTCTTCGCCCAAGGGGCTGTCAGCACTCTTCGTCGCCTTTCGGTAGCGCCCTTCCCCCCAAGCCCCCCATCCCTTCCCCAGCGCGCTTTTATCAGGGGAAGTGACAGGGACACGAGGCGCCCCTCACCAAAAGCAAACGGCGCGTGTACGGATGACTTTTCTTATCCTGTGAAATTTTTGTAAAATTTGTGTTAACACGCCCTGATCCCCCAGGGGCAACAGCAACGCCCCCGCCCCATGCAGACAAAAAGGGCGCTCCCGAGGGAGCGCCCTTTCATTGTTCACCACATGCCGTCCTTCCGGCGGATGCCGCCGGTCAGGGGAGGCACACGCTTAGGCGTTGGTCTTGCGGTCGCGCAGCATCTTCACCGCGCAGAACTTGCCGCACATGGCGCAGACTTCTTCATTCTTGTGCTCTTCGCGGCGCTTGTCGAGCTGTTCGGGGTCAAGGGCGGCGGCGCGCATCTTGTCCCAGTCCAGCGTCTTGCGGCCTTCGTTCATGAGGGCTTCACGGGCCACGGCGCGCTTGGTGCCCAGAGCCACTTCGCCCACCTGCGCGGCCACGCGGGAGGCCATGACGCCCGCGCGCACGTCGGCTTCGTCGGGCAGGGTGAGGTGTTCGGCAGGCGTGAGGTAGCAGAGGAAGTCCACCCCGGCCTCCACGCCGATGGCGCCGCCGATGGCACCGGCGATGTGGTCATAGCCCGGCGCGCTGTCGCAGCACAACGGCCCGAGCACATAAAGGGGGGCATTGTTGGTCAGGCGCTTGATGCCCTGGATCTGGGTGCGCACCTGATTCATGGGCACATGGCCGGGCCCTTCGATCATGCACTGCACGCCGCGCTCCAGCGCGTATTTGGCCAGACGGCCGAGGTTGATGACCTCTTCCCACTGGGCGGCGTCGCCCGCGTCCACGCCCGCGCCGGGGCGCAGGCCGTCGCCCAGGGACAGGGTGACGTTGTACTGGCGGCAGACGTCGATGAGGCGGTCAAAATATTCCAGCAGCGGGTTTTCCCGCTGGTTCTCCAGCATCCAGCGGGACAGCATGGAGCCGCCGCGCGAGACCACGCCCATGACGCGGTCGGCTTCCACGCCGTACTGCGCGCCCTTGAGGGACAGGCCGCAGTGCACGGTCATGAAGTCCACGCCCTGCCGGGCCTGCTTCTCGATCTCATTGAACAGATCGTCGGCCTTCATGGTGGCGATGTCGCGGTCGGCGTCGAGGATCTGCTGGCCCACGGCGTACATGGGCACGGTGCCCAGCGGGGCGGGGCTGGCGGCCAGCATGCCCTGCCGGATGGCGTCCAGATCGCCGGCGATGGAGAGGTCCATCACCGTGTCCGCGCCGGCATCCAGCGCGGCCTTGAGCTTGCGCTCCTCGGTATTGAGGCAGTTGCAGAGCGGAGAGGTGCCGATGTTGGCATTGACCTTGATGCGGGAGGGCTGGCCCACGATGATGGGCTTCACGCCCTTGTGGGCGGGATTGCCCAGCAGCACCATGCTGCCGGCGCAGATGGCGTCGGTGATGGCCTGGGGGTCGAGCCCTTCCTCGGCGGCGATGCGGGACAGGTGCGCGTCGAGCAGATCGCGCAGCGTGCTGTTGAGCGAAAGAAGCGAAGATGCCATGGATTGAGCCTCGCGGGTTGCGACGCAGGGCAGGGATAAAAAAAATCGCACGGCAGGAAAGCGGTGCGACAACGAGCTTCCCTCCGGCAGTGCGAACTGCGTCAGGTTCACAGGGTCTGGGCCATGCCCACTCTCAGCCACGTCATCTGCCATGCGCGGCTCCCCTAGCTTGATTGGTCTTTATTAGCCAAAAAAAATCCCCCTGTAAAGGGCTTTCTTGCCCGCTTGCCTTGCCGGACGGGATGCGCTAGGCATGGGCCATGCGACGCCGACTCTTCTCCCCGGTGACCTGGCCGGTCATCTCCTTTCTGGTGGCTATCGTGCTGGGTGCTCTGGCGCTTGCCCTGCCCTTGAGCCATGCCGACGGCGCGCATCTCGACTGGCTGGATGCACTCTTCCTCTCCACGTCCGCGGTCTGCGTCACCGGCCTGAGCACGGTGGACATCAGCACCATCCTCTCTCCGGCGGGACAGGCCGTGCTCCTGCTGCTCATCCAGACGGGCGGCCTCGGCGTCATGACCTATACGAGCCTCGCTTTCCTGCTCTGGCGGCGGCAGGTGCCCTTTACCAGCCGTGAGGCCGTGAGCCAGGCCCTGCTGGGCGGCTCCTTCGACTTGCCGGCCTTCCTCCGGCAGGTCACGGGCATCGTGCTGGGCATCGAGCTCTTGGCCGCGCTGGCCCTTTATCTTCACGATCCGGTCTTCTTCACGCCGTTCCGGGCCCTCTTCCACGCGGTCTCCGCCTTCTGCAACGCGGGCTTTGCCCTGCGCGCCGACAACCTCATGTCCTGGCAGCGGGACACGGCGGTCAACATCATCATCAGCCTGTGCATCATCTTCGGGGGGCTCGGCTTCGGCGTGCTGCGCGAGCTGCTGGGCCTGCTCACCCGCGGACGGCTGGGCGCGCCGGTCACCCGGCTCTCCCGCTTCAGCCGCCTCATCCTGCGTACCTCGCTCTTCCTCATCGTGGCCGGGGGCCTGCTCATCTACGTCATCGAATGGCGGCGGCCCGGCAACGAGCATCAGGTGGGCGAAGGCTTCACCCTGCTGCTGACCTCCTTTTTCCACTCGGTCTCCGCGCGGACGGCGGGCTTCAACACGGTGGACATGGCGCACCTGAGCCTCGCCAGCCTGCTGCTCATCATGCTGCTCATGTTCATCGGCGGCGGGCCCGGCTCCTGCGCAGGGGGCATCAAGCTGGGCACGTTCCGGGTGCTGGTGGGCTACTTCCTGTCCCAGTTCCGGGGCAACGATCAGATCGTGCTGGGCGGACGCGGCGTGCCGCACGAGAACGTCAAGCAGGCGCTGACCCTCTTCTTCCTCTATTGCCTGACCATCGTGGGCTCGCTCTTCCTGCTGACTCTCACCGAGACCGGCATCCTGCACCGAAGCGACGCCCACAGCGGACTGCCGTTCGTCCACCTGCTTTTCGAGGTCGTTTCCGCGCTGGGCACGGTGGGGCTGAGCGTCAACGTCACCCCGCAGCTCACCGCGGAAGGCAAGCTGATCATCATCTTCAACATGTTCGCCGGGCGCGTGGGCCTGCTGAGCCTGCTGCTGGCCATCCGCAGCCTGCGACGGCGCACGAGCTACAGCTATGCGGAAGCCCAAATGCCCATAGGCTAGAGCGTGTTGACGTTATTCGTCGCCTGTTTGGGGAAAGGGAAGCCCTCGCGTTGCTGTCGATGCCCGTAAGGCTCCTGCGTCGCTTAACGGCACAGCCCTACGGGCCGCCTTTCGAGTGCCGCCGGCGCGGGAAGTCCCAGCCTTTTCGCAGCGAAGCGAGAAAAGGCGCTTTTGGCACTCTTCCCCGCAAGCCCCCATCCCTTCCCCAACGCGCTTTCACCGGGGAAGAGTCAGGAGCACGAGGCAACCCCGTCCCCAAAGGCAAGCGGAACGTGTAGAGTTTATTTATCTGTTGAAACTATTTGTAAAATTTAATCAACATATCCTGGCGGGCAGATGCGCAAGGAGCCGGAACCCGTGCCGCAAACGGGGAGGCCGCCCCGTCCTTCGCTTGCCCGGAAAACCGCACTGACAGGAGAGAGCATGGCCGCCAGAAAATCACTGGAGATAGGCGTCATCGGTCTGGGAAAGTTCGGCCTGCGCATGGCCAGAACGCTTGTGGAGCTGGGCCATACCGTCGTGGGCATCGACCAGTCCGACGTCCGCGTCCAGCTTGCCGAGGAGCATCTGCAGGCGGTCTACAAGGCCGACGCCACCAACCTGTCGGTGCTGCGTTCGCTGCATGTCCAGGACCTGGACTGGGTGGTCATCTGCGTGGGGGACGGGGTCGAACATTCGCTGAGCATCACGCTCAACGTGCAGGAGCTCGCCGGCCCGCGCATCTGGGTCAAGGCATCCAATGAGGAGCACCGCAAGATCCTGGAGCGCCTGCACGTGGACCGCGCCGTGGTGCCGGAGATGGAAGCCGCCGTCATGGCCGCGCACCAGCTCACCCATCCGGGCATGCTGGACCTCATCCCCAAATACGGGGGCATCGCCATCCAGGAGCTGGAAGTGGACAACTGGGACGGCAAGACGCTGGTGGAGCTCAATCTCATGCAGGAGCATGCCGTCATGGTCATGGGCATACGCCCCGTGGGGGAAGATTCCTTCATCTTCGTGCCCCCGGCCCGCACCACCCTGCACCGCGGCGACCGGCTGGTGCTCGCCGGCCGTTCGGCCTTCATGGGCAAGCTGCGCCCCTGAACGCAGCCTGCGGGAGATGTCCGGCGCTGCCGGGCCTGCTTCGCTCTTCAGCGTACAGGGCGGGCCCAGCGCGGCAGCTCTCTCCAGAACCGGCTCAGGCGTCGTTCCCGCTCCGGCCAGTCCGGCGCGTAGCGGGCGAGTTCTTCCCGATAGGCGGCGGAGTGGTCCATCTGCCGGATATGACACAGTTCATGCAGGCAGAGGAAGGCGGCATCCTCGCACGGCAGCAGAATCGCCCGCCAGTTGAGGCGGATGCGCCCCGCTCCCTGCCGGTCCCGGCTGCAACTCCCCCAACGGCTCCGCTGGTCCCGCACGCAGACCTCGCTTAACGCGAAACCGTGACGGTGCGCCAGCTCTTCCAGCAGGGGCGGCAGATGTTGCCCCGCCTGCCGCCGGCACCAGCGGCGCAGGGCCTCTGCCGCCAGCGCGTCATCCGCCTCCCCGTAACACGTCAGGCTCGCCCGCTCCACCACCAGCAGCAGACGCCGCGCCCCGGCTTCCACCCGCAGAGGCGCATGACCGCTGCGGGCCACGGCCGCGCAGCCCTGCTGCCAGTCCCCTCCGCGCCGGACGGCGAATGTCTGCCCCGTCAGCGGCAGGGAAAGCTCTTCCGGCAGAAAATTCCCTTCATCCCCTTCCTCCGCACCGTGGCGGCCAAGTCGCCGCCATGCCCGTTCCACAAAGGGGATCAGCCCCTCCAGCCAGTCCGGCCGGTCCGCCAGAGAAAACGCGTCCGGCACGACGAGCTGCCACTCTCCCGCCGCCGTGAGGCAGAGACGAACACGGCGGGCCCGCGAAGAGCGCCGTACCGCGATCAGCAGATCCGTCCCGCCGTTCAGCCGGAAAGTCAGCCTTTCCGCCCCATCGGACAGCCGCTCCAGACAGACGGACGGTCTGAGGGGGGCGTCGGCGGAAAAGGCACGTGAACGGGCGGTGACGGACAAGGACATGCCCGGCATGCTGCCACAGCCCGGACAGGCTGTAAAGCGGACAGAAATGCCGGGTTGAAAAAAATCACATTGAAATAATTCATCTTTTTAAAAATGGTACCAGAGTTGCATAAATGAATGCAGAAAATATCAACGCATGGAAAAATTTTCCCGCAGGAGAAGTTATGGACATCACAGCGTTGCAGAATAATGGCATCATGTCTCTTGAGAACACCAACTCCCTCAACTACACTCAGTCCAGCTACACCAAGAATGATGAGTCTGAGACCTCTTCCAGCAGTGATAGTGTGTCCATCTCCGAGCAGGCGCGTCTCCTGTTTGCCCAGTCTTATGGACAATACAATGGACTGACGGCTTCGATGCAGTCTTCCGACAGCAGCGATTCCCTGCTCCAGAGCCTGGCCCAGAGCTACACGGCTTCCGGCAAGGCGGACGAAAGCGCCGCCAGCCAGCTTGCTGCCGATAGCGCCGTTGCGACCGAACAGGCCCAGAGCGCCGCCCCCGCTCCCGCTGAAGGCGGACAGGGCGGCAGTGGCGGCCAGGGCAGCAGCGAAGAAGACGACAGCGCTGAACAGGAAAACATCCGTCAGCAGATCTCCGCGCTGCAGTCTCGCGTCAGCATGCTGAGCGCCACCCTCGCTTCCGGCGACACGACCGCCTACGGCCAGCTCGCCAGCCTGGAAGCCCAGATTTCCTCCCTCAGAGCCAGCCTGCGCGCATAACTCCCTCCCCCTTCGTGTTGTGCAGACTGTCAGAGGCCTAAAGCGGAAGAGAACGCCCGTTCTCTTCCGCTTTTCTTAGAGCAGTTTCCGTTTGAAACGCTGCGCGTTCCAGACCATACGGCCTGTCGCTTCGTGGAAAAACGCGGTTTTTCCGCTCACTTTGGGCCGCGCGGCCCTGTGCCGCCGTCTCGCGTTTCACCTTGCTCAAAGGTGAAACGCTCTATGATGCGCGCCCGTTGAGCTCTCACGGCATAAAAAACGGAAAACCACCCGCAAAGCAGGTGGTTTTCCGTTTTCCCTATCCGAAAAATCCCGACGGCTTGCCCCGCCGCCTCTACCACGAAAAAACGCCTCGCTCGGCACAGCCCGCAGACAGCGCCGGGATATAGGCTCAGTTGCGCGTCTCTCCGCCGCCTCCGCCGGCTTCGCCCTGAGGCAAGCCCTCCGGCAGGGACGGCATGGCAGACACGGCAAAAGGTTCACGCCACTCCGGCAGGCAGGCAAATACTTCCCCGCCCGGCAGGATCACCCGCAACGCATGCAGCATGAGGCGAGGACTCGACCCGGGCGTGCCATACTTGCCGTCGCCAAGGACCGGATGTCCCATATGGGCAAGCTGGGCCCGGATCTGATGCGTGCGGCCCGTGTGCAGCCGTATGAGCAACAGGCTGCGCTCCGGCCCGCATGACAACGGCTGCACGCTCAACGACGCCTCCATGCCCTCGCCGGGGACATCGCTTACGCGCATCCGCTCGCCTGTCCCCATGTTCGCCTTGCAAAGCCAGTGCGTCAGCCGCCGCTCGCCATGCGGCCAGCTACCCGACACCCAGGCAAGATATTCCTTGTGGAGCTCATGCCGCCTCAAGGCGGACGTCATCGCGCTCAACGCCGCAAAACTGCCCGCTACCAGCAGGATGCCGGAAGTGTCCTTATCCAGACGATGTATGGGAGTGGGGATATACGGTTGCCCGGCATAAAAGGCGGCCAGCCTGCCAGCCACACTGTCTTCATGCCCGGTGCCGGGCTGGGTCGGCAGACCGGAAGGCTTGTTGAACGCCCAGATGTCGCCGCTCCGGCCCACCAGCGGCGGCAGCGCTGCCGCCACAGGAGCACTCTCGCTCTCCTTCCTGCGCCCCGCCATGCCCTGCGCAAAGGGAGGCAGGCGCACCATGTCGCCCACGGCTACAATGGCGAACGGCTTCGCCCGACCGCCGTTGAGCCGGACCTGCCCGGTACGTATCCAGCGATGCAGCAGGCCCTGCGGCAGATCCAGCCGCCGCTGGAGCAGCTGCAAGAGTTTCTGGCCGCTCTCCACGGCCTGCACGGTAAAGATGTGGGATGCTTCCGCCGCACGGGCCGGCGGCGGGACGTGAGGATCTTCTGGCATGCGCGGCAACCTCGGTGCCGTGGTGAAAAAAACGACGGGCCCAAAGCGCCGCCGAACAGGCTTCACCATAGCCGCACCCGCCGGCGAGGTCAACGTGCCGCCAACAAAAGACGATCCCCTTGGCGGGGATGGTCAGGACGGGGGAGAGGGGGGACTTTTTGCAAAAAGTCCCCCCTCTC
>DWYJ01000108.1 GCA_019118745.1 Candidatus Desulfovibrio gallistercoris
CCCCCAAGCCCCCCATCCCTTCCCCAGCGCGCTTTTACTGGGAGAAGAGTCAAAGACACAAGGCACTCTCGTCCCAAAAGCAAGCGGCGTGCATACAGCCTGTTTGGCTTACATATTGAAATTATTTGTAAAATTTGTAATAATAGCCCTTGGAGCGTTTTGCCATTGAAAAAGACGAAACGTGAGGGGCGGCACAGTGCCGCCCCGCCCAAAAGGACAGTATAAAACGGGCAGCCCTTGCGGAGCTGCCCGTTTTCCTTTCTTGCGGACGATACGCGGGAGCCGCGCTACTGTTTGCGCTTGAACAGGCGTTCCAGCGCCCCGGCATCCCAGCGCAGCACGGCCGGGCGGCCATGCGGGCAGTATTCGCGCTGCGGCGTCTGCAGCCACTGGCGCACCAGCCCCACGGCCTCGTCGTCGGTCAGGCGCTGCCCGGCCTTGATGGCGCTCTTGCAGGACAGGGAAACGAACATGGCCGCTGTATCGTCCTTGCGTCCGGCCAGGGCCTCCCGCAGGAAATCGCGGGCTTCGGCCCGGCTCAGATGCGGCGGGATGCCCCGCGCCGTCAGCCGTCCGGGGCTCGTCTCCAGCGTGAAGCCCATTTGCTGCAAACGCGGACGCAGGGCAAAGAGGCGCTCCTCCTCCACAGGCTGGAGATCCAGCTCCAGCGGCAGGGCCAGACATTGCCCGGCCCCGCTGAACGCGCCCTGCTCCAGCCGGGCATAGAGCACGCGCTCATGGGCCGCGTGCTGGTCCAGCAACAGCAGGGCCCCTTCGGCATCCCGCAGCAAAAGATAGGTATCGGCCACCTGTCCGAGGTAGGCCAGACCGCCCACGCGCAAGGGCTCACGCTGGACGGGCGCATCCCCCGCCGCCACGGGCGGGAGGGACCATGTCGCGTCCGACAGGGGCGGGGCGTGTCCCTCCGACAAGGGAGCGACTTCAGCCGGGGTTTCGGCCGGCGCGTCGGGCACCTCTTCCGGCAGCTCCACCGGGAAGGACGGGACGGCAGCGGACGCGTACCGCCCTGCATCGGCGGACGGGGACGCCTCCGGCATGGCGGAGGAGAACGGCATGTCCCTGCGCGGCAGAACAGCCGCGTCTTCACTCAGGCCGCCGCGAGCAGGCACGGGGCGCACATGCCACTGGTCATCCTCCTCCGGCTGGGGTTCCGCCTCTTCCGGGCGGCGGCGCAGCAGCGGCGGCGCGTCCAGCGTCCCCCAGAAGCCCTGGGGACGGGGAGCAGTTGCCTGTGCGGCGGCAACAGTGTATGGTGCCTGCCGTTGCCCGGAAAGCCGAGTGTCGACCTCGGCCGCATCGAGCACCTGCTCCAGCTCGCCGGTCAGCGCGCTCTGCACCGCATGCAGCACGGCGGAAAAGACGGCGGATTCGTCCCGGAAGCGTACTTCGCTCTTGGCCGGATGGACATTGACGTCCACCTCGGTGGGCTCGATCTCCACAAAAAGCACCACCTGCGGATGATCCCTGCTGGTGAGCCGGCCCTTGTAGGCCTCGCGGATGGCCGCCAGCAGGCGCTTGTCCGTGACGGCGCGCTGGTTGACATAGAGCAGCAAACGGTCGCCGCGCGGCTGACTGACGCCGGGGGCGGCAGCCACCCCGTGGACGCGGATGCCGTGCCGCTCGCCGTCAAAGGGACGCAGCGCCTCCACCACGAGAGCGGGCCAGAGTTTGGCCAGACGCTGCATGAGCGTTTCGCCCGGCAGGAAATCCAGCACCACACGCTCGCCGGCACGCAGACGAAAGCCCACGTCCGTACGGGCCAGCGCCAGACGGGTCAGCCAGTCCTGCGCGCGTTTGAGCTCCGTGGCCGGGGTCTTGAGGAATTTGAGGCGGGCGGGCACGTTGACGAAAAGATCGCGCACCTCCACCAGCGTGCCCCGATGCAGAGCGGCGGGCCCGGTAGCGACGAGCCGCCCGTGCTCCACCTCCACGCGGCAGGCGGGCACGTCCCCGGCAGCGCCCGCGTGGGCCGAGGTCATGCAGAAGCGCGAGACCGAGGCGATGCTCGGCAGGGCTTCCCCCCGGAAGCCGTAGGAAAGGACATGCTCCAGATCGTCCATGCTGGCGATCTTGCTGGTGGCATGGCGGGTGACCGCCAGCTCCAGCTCGTCGGGCGCGATGCCCCGGCCGTCATCCTGAACGCGGATGAGGCTCTGGCCGCCGTTCTCGAGGCAGACGTCGATCTGCTTCGCCCCGGCGTCCAGACTGTTTTCCACCAGTTCCTTGACCACGCTGGCAGGGCGTTCCACCACTTCGCCGGCGGCGATCTGATTGCGCAATTCAGGCGGTAAAAGACGAATATGACCAGAAAGATCAGACATGGGGCGAGTGTATCCGGCAGGACAGCGCAAGGCAAGCGGCGCTGCGGCGGCAGCCGCGTGGAAGGACGGCGGGAACTGGGCAGGCGCTTTGCGCCGTTGCGCCGCTATCCCCGGCCCGTCCGGCGGCCGAAGGACACCCGCCGCTGGTTCCAGGTGCCCGCGCCCCTGCGGCGGCAGCCGGTGGACCCGGAACTGCTGTTCGTGGAATGCAGCCGCTGCGGCGCGCCGGTGCTCTGGGATCCCGGCCGGGCCACGCGCCTGCTGGCGCAGGCGGGCGTGGACCCGCTGGAGCTGGACAGCTCCTGCCTGCTCATGACGGACGGCTGCCCCTTCTGCCGCCCCGCCGGGCAATACACCGTGCAGATCTACCGGGTCAGCAACGTGAAAGAAGGCCAGCTCCCGCCGCTGGTGGGACACGCCTGATCGCCGGGGCCGTCATCTCTATCCGGCTGCCCTTCGCCGCCTGCTTTGAAGGAAGGAATAGCCCCCGCTCTGCTGTCGATGCCCGTAAGGCTCCTGCGTCGCCTAACGGGCACGGCCCTGCGGGCCGCCTTTCGGTCGCGCTCTGCTGTCGATGCCCGTAAGGCTCCTGCGTCGCCTAACGGGCACGGCCCTGCGG
>DWYJ01000109.1 GCA_019118745.1 Candidatus Desulfovibrio gallistercoris
GGAAGGGATGGGGGGCTTGGGGGGAAGGGGAACCCCTTCCGCGCCGGCGGAGGGGTTCCCCTTCCCCCCAAACTGGCAGCGAATAGTGCTGACAGCCCCTAGTTGCCGTAGCGTGCTTCGATGTCCGCGGCGGCCTTTTCCACGCCTTTCTGCATGTCGGCGCGGGCGGCCAGGATACGCGCGTGCAGGGCGCTGTCTTCCACGGCCAGGATCTGGGCGGCCAGCCAGGCGGCATTGCGTGCGCCGGCCTTGTCCATCGCCACCGTGGCCACGGGGAAGCCCGGAGGCATCTGCACCGTGGCCAGCAGGGCATCCATGCCGCCCATGACCCCGCCGGAGACCGGTATGCCGATGACCGGACGGGCGGTGCGGGCCGCCACGGCGCCCGCCAGATGGGCGGCCATGCCCGCGGCGCAGATGAAGACCCGCGCACCGGCGGCCTCCTGCTCGCGCACGAGCTGTTCTGTCCGCTCCGGCGTGCGGTGGGCGGAACTGACGGTAAAGTGGTAGGAAATGCCCAGCGAGCGGAGCACTTCCACACAGGGGCTGACCTTCTCCTCGTCCGAGGCGGAGCCCATCATGATGACGACCTGAGCCATGTTCTCTCCTTGTTTGCCTTTCGGGGCGTCCTGCGCGGGGGAGGACGCCTGCGCCGTTACGTCCGCGCCTTGCCCGCCAGCCGGTCGATGCCCTTCTGGCCGATGTCGCTGCGGTACTGGCTGTCCGGCATGTCGATCTTCTTCAGGGCCGCATAGGCCGCGTCGCGGGCCCCGGCCAGGGTGTCGCCCAGCGCTGTCACGCAGAGCACGCGGCCGCCGCTGGAGACGATCTCTCCGTCCTTGAGGCTGGTGCCGCTATGGAAGACCTTGACGCCGGGCAGGGCGTCCGCCTCGGCCAGGCCGCGGATGGGCATGCCCTTGGGATAGGAGCCGGGGTAGCCCTTGGCGGCCACCACCACGCCCAGCGCCGTGCGCGAGGTGTAGGAAAGGCTCGCCGGATCGAGACGGCCTTCCACGCAGGCCAGCATGACCGCGGGCAGGTCGCCTTCCAGACGCATGAGCAGGGGCTGGCATTCGGGGTCGCCGAAACGGGTGTTGTATTCCAGCACGCGCGGCCCGTCGGGGGTCATCATGAGCCCGGCATAGAGGATGCCCACAAAGGGGTGCCCGTCAGCGGCCAGTTCGCGCAGGATGGGGCGAGCCACCAGATCGGCCATGCGCTGGGCCTCGCCGTCAGGCAGCACCGGGGCCGGGCTGTACGCGCCCATGCCGCCGGTATTGGGGCCCTTGTCGCCGTCGAAGACGGCCTTGTGGTCCTGCGCGGAAGGCAGGGGGACGACGGTCTTGCCGTCGCAGAAGCAGAGGAAGGAGGCTTCCTCCCCGATCAGGCATTCTTCGATGACCACCTGATCCCCGGCAGCGCCGAAGGCGCGGCGGCGCATGATGTCTTCCACGGCTTCCAGGGCTTCCTCGGTGGTGTGGGCCACCACCACGCCCTTGCCCGCGGCCAGACCGTCGGCCTTGATGACCAGGGGCGCGCCCTTGGCTTCCACGTAGGCGCGGGCTTTGTCCGCATCGGTGAAGATCTCGCAGGCGGCGGTGGGCACGCCCGCGCGGCGCATGATGTCCTTGGCGAAGGCCTTGCTGCCTTCCAGCCGGGCGCAGTAGGCGTCCGGGCCGAAGCAGGGGATGCTCGCTTCACGCATGCGGTCCACGATGCCGAGCGTCAGCGGCAGTTCCGGCCCCGGCACCACGAGGTCCACCTTTTCCCGCCGGGCCAGTTCCACGAGGCCGTCCATGTCGTCCGCCGCCACGGGCACGTTGCGCGCCCCCTCGGCGGCCGTGCCGCCATTGCCCGGCGCGACGAGGATCTCCGTGACCGACGGGCTCTGCCCGAGTTTCCAGACAAGCGCATGTTCCCTGCCTCCGGAACCAATGACCAGTATACGCACGATGCCTCCCGCAGTTTTCTCGGAATGCCTTCCGTTATCTTGAAGTGGAAAAAAGAATGTCCCTGCCGTGTTCGGCGGGCCCGTCAAAAAGCCCGCCAATGAAAAAAGCCGCCCGGAAAACAGCTTCCGGGCGGCGGAAAAGGCTAGTTGTTGGGGTTGACTTCAAAGTCGCTCATGTCCGCCGGCGTGTTGGGGTCCATCTTGGTCACGTCCAGCGGGTAGGCCGTGATGATGCACTGACGGCCGCCCACGCCCAGCGAGGGCGAGGAGTTCAGGCCCACCACAAGATCCAGGATGCCGTCGTTGTTCACGTCGGCCAGGTCGGTCTGCGCCACGGAACCGCGGATGCGGCGGGTCTTCCACTTGAGGGCAAGGCCCACGCCGTCCCAGAACAGGGCATGGATCTCGCCCTGGGGGAAGTAGCGGTAGCGGTCGAAGAACTGCGAAGCCGTGGAGATGGGCTTGTTGATGATCAGGCAGTTTTCCCCGGTATTGCCGATGTCGGCCACGATGAGGCGCATGGGCGCATAGTAGCGGCTGGGGAGCTGATAGGTCTTGTCCACGCCGAGGCCGGGCATGCTTTTGTAGTGGTCCATGCCCGCCGCGGAACCGGAGAAGCGTTCCATAGTGGTGTGGATGAGCGTATTGCCGTTGCCCTGGAAGACCTTGATGCGTTCTTCCGGCGTCAGCATGATGAGCTGATCGCTCTTGTTGCCGCGCCCGGCCGGGATCCAGGCGCAGTTGAAGACATTGGCCCCTTCAGGCAGGTTGATGCGCTGACCGAGGCTGTAGGTGTCGCCGCTCTTCTGCAGGGCATAGACGCCGCGCGCGAAGAGGTTGACCGAATCCCAGCCCTGGCCCACCAGCACCGGCGCGAAGGTGGGGGGCAGCTTCATGACGCTGGCGAAGTAGGGGATGCGCTTGCTGCATTCCTTGAGGCGGTTGCCCTTGAAGGAATAGAAATAGGAGTAGGGGCGGTTGTCGTTTTCGTCGTAGGTGGCGATGACCAGATCCTGCGCGCCGTCCCGGTTGAGGTCCATGGCCCGCATGGAGAAGTTGGCATTGGTGCGGTTGATGGTGATCTCCTGCAGGGGATTGAGCTTGCCGTCACGCCCCCACTTGAACATCATGAGCTTGTGGTCGGTCAGGACGGCGACCTCGTTCTGCCCGTCGCCGTTGAAGTCGGCCACGGCCATGTCCACCATGGCTTCGGCGATGCGCTGCGAGCGCAGGCGCGAGCCGTCGCTCGTGCCGGCCCCCTGATAGCGGAACTGCGGATTGAGATAGGCCTGGTTCTGGCCGGTCTCGTTGACGATGATGTCGCTGCTGCGCCCGCCGGTCGCGGCACGTCCGCCTGCCGCGCCGCCCATGCCCATGACTTCCGAGGCAAAGGCCCCGGCCAGCTGCTGGGCGGTGCTGTTGAGGTTGCTCACCGGGCCGGAACCGGTCTTGCTCCATTCCTTGCCCGCCTTGTCCACGCTGTGCAGGGTGACGGTGCAGTCGTTGCCGACCACGCTCACCTCACCCCAGATGGCGTAATCCGCGCCGCCGAGGGCTTTCTTTGCCTGAGCGGCCGAGGTGGCCTTGGTCGAGCCGACGCGGCCCTGCGCCACGCCGGGACGATTGAGCTTGCTCAACAGGGAGGACGGCAGGGCCTTGGACAGGTAGCCGTAGCTCTGCGGCGCATTGACCGTGAAGGGCAGCAGCACGAAAGATTTCTGGGCGGCCTGGGCCGCCGTTGCCTGAAGACCGGCAAACAGCATCAGGCAGGCCATCAAGGCCAGTCGCATGGCGAATCTCATTCATTGTCTCCTTGAAAAGAAACGATGCCGCGTCTCGCGGCGCCGGGTTACCGGCCGCTTAGACCGGAGGCCAAACTATAGCCGTACTTTTGCCGGGGCGCAACATGGCCGTGACGGCGCAAAAGACTTGCCCGTCGGCGGCGGAGAGGCTATGCACACGGCATGAAGACCTCGGAAACCCCTGCCCCCGCGACGGCCGGGCGCTCCTTTCGCCTGCTCTGCTCCCCGGAGGAGATGCCGCGCGTGGAGGCCCTGCTGCAGGCCCAGGGCTACCGCTTCGAGCCGGAGCCCTTTTCCCCCTTTTGCCGCCGTCTGCTGGACGAACCGCGCCCGCTGGGCGCGTCGCTGGCCGCCTTTTTCGGCTATATCTACATCCAGGACCGTTCCTCCATGCTGCCGCCGCTGGCCCTTGACCCGGCAGCGGGCGGCAGCGTGCTGGACATCTGCGCGAGCCCCGGCAGCAAGACGGGCTTTCTGGCCCAGCTGGTGGGCAAAAACGGTTTCGTGCTGGGCAATGAGCCCTCCCGCGCCCGCCTTGCCACGCTGCGAGCCAACATGCACGCCTGCAACCTGCTGCCCGTGAGCACCTGCACCTACGAGGGGCAGAACCTGCCGCTCCGGCCCGGCAGCTGGGAGGCCATCCAGCTTGATCCGCCCTGCTCCGGCTGGGGCACGGTGGAAAAGCATCCCCGCGTCATGGAACTCTGGCAGGGAGAGAAGGTGCAGCCCCTCGTGGGCCTGCAACGCCTGCTGCTGCGCCACGCGGCGGATCTGCTCGCTCCGGGCGGGAAGCTGGTCTACTCCACCTGCACCACCAACGTCGCGGAGAACGAGGAGCAAGTGCGTTTCGCCGAGCAGGAGCTGGGCCTTGAGCGCCTGCCGCTGACGCCCTTTCCGGGTTTCGTCTGGGAGGAACTGCCGGGAGGTGAGGGCACGCTGCGCGTGGACGGGCAGCGTTCCGGCGCGCAGGGCTTCTACGTGGCCCTGTTCCGCAAGCCCGTCGGCGCCCTGCAAAGCGTCCCGGAGCCGCTCCCCGTGCAGCCTGCCGCCGGTCCGGCCCGCCGGGGCGGCAAGAACGCCGCAAAACGGGAACAACCCGGACAGGAACTGCCCCGCGAGGCGCTGGCCGGGCCCTGCTGCGACCCTGCGTTGCTGCCGCCGGGCCGGGTCATGCTCTACGGGGATCAGGTGCGCTTCCTGCCGGAGGATGCCGCCCGCCTGCTGCCGCCGGACATGGTCTGGCAGGGGGCGCTGCTGGGCAAGTTCGCGGGCGGACGCCTGCATCCCGCGCCACGCCTGCGGGCGCTGCTGCCGCGCCGCCCCGACGCCGGTACGGCCCTCGTGCTGGACGATCCCGACGAACTGACGGCCCTTTTGAGCGGCCAGAGCCGCCGGACGGCGCTGGAAGGCCGGGAGGCCGCGCTCTGGTGGCGGGACCTGCCGCTGGGCCGGGTCTCCCTCAAGCCGGGCCGGGTGGTGGCGACGTTCTCTTAGGGCCTGCTAACACTATTTACTGCCTGTTTGGGGGGAAGGGAAACCCCTCGCTCTGCTGTCGATGCCCGTAAGGCTCCTGCGTCGCCTAACGGGCACGGCCCTGCGGGCCGCCTTTCGGTCGCGCTCTGCTGTCGATGCCCGTAAGGCTCCTGCGTCGCCTAACGGGCACGGCCCTGCGG
>DWYJ01000110.1 GCA_019118745.1 Candidatus Desulfovibrio gallistercoris
CTAGGGGCTGTTTCTAAAAAAGCTGGACATCTTGAATGACTCCTGCTTTCCTGTTTGGCATGAGCAGACATGACATTTCAGATGAAAAGTGGGCGGTCATCGGTCCTATGCTGGAAAAGAAAAAGACTGAAACCAGAGGACGAAAGCGCAAAGATGATCGCCTCATGTTCAATGGTATTTTGTGGATTCTGAAAACCGGGGCTCCCTGGAGAGATTTACCTGCAGAATTTGGACCATGGAATACTGTCCATAAACGTTTTCTCGAATGGACACGACTCGAAGTCTGGGATGATATCTTGCGCATGCTGTCCATAAAAGCGGATCGGGATGCCCTTATTATTGATGCAACCTTTGTCAGAGTGCATCAGCACGCCACCGGCGCAAAAGGGGGCACTTCCGACAGGAAATCGGACGTACAAAAGGCGGACTGACAAGCAAAATTCATGCAGTTGTTGACGCTCTTGGAAATCCCCTGCGTATATTTCTCACGGCGGGCAACGTAAACGATACGGTACCCGCCGGAGAATTGCTTGCGGATTTGTCCGCGGACAAGCTCCTTGCAGATCGTGCCTATGATAGTGATGCAGTGCTGGAACAGGCACGACAACAAAAGATGGAAGTGGTTATCCCCTCCCGAAAATGCAGACGTCTTCAGCGGAAGTATGATGCCCATGTGTACAAGGAGCGTCATCTGGTCGAATGCTTTTTTGCAAAGCTCAAGTCATTTCGACGCATTGCAACCCGCTATGATAAATTGGCCGCGACATTTCGGGCAAACGTCATGTTAGCGGCCTGTTTGATTTGGCTGCAATAAACTTTTTAGAAACAGCCCCTAGAGCGTTTTATCGTTGAAAAAGGCAAAACGCGAGGCGGCGTCAAAGCGCCGTTTGGTCGAAAATGTGCGGAAAAACCGCGTTTTTTCGCGAATGACAGGCCATAAGAAAAGGGGAGCCCTCATGCAGTGCATGGCGGCTCCCCTTCTTCCTGTGCAAAGGACGGCGCGTCAGCGCAGGGCGTCCACGATGGCGGATGCGGACGACGAGGCCGGGAGGGCCCTGCCGTCGGCGATGAGGGCGGGCAGCCCGGAAAGATTGTAGTAGCGGGTGAGCTGGACGGCCTGATACATGTTCACGCTGCCGGCGTCATAGCAGTAGCTCGTGACGTCCATCTCCCGGCTGGCGGGGACGGGCGGGTTCAGCTTCTGCAGATAGGCGTAGTGGATGGGGAAGTCCGTGGACTGCACGGTGGCGTCATATTCGTTGGTGAAGGGGATGGCCTTGCCGCGCGTCTTCTTCTGGCCGGCCTTCACTTCGTTCCAGCGGTCAAGGGCGTAGGTCAGGTAGGACATGGCCTGCCCCTTGCGCTCGTAGGAGATCCAGATGGCCAGGCCCATGAGGTCCGTGCCGTAGTTTTCGCGGCTGTTGGCGAAGACCACGATCTTGGTCTGCGACGGATCGAGCGAGCGGGAGGCCTGGACGACCTTGTCCCACAGCGCCGCGCTGGCCGGATTGGCGAAATCCAGCAGCACCATGAGCTCATGCGGGGCTTTCTTGTCCCCGAAGACCACGGGATAGATCTCCTCGCGCCAGTGCGCGCGGTAGGCGGCTTCCTTCTCGATGCGCTGGGCGCTGCCGCCCATCTGGGGCAGCATGGCCTGCCCGGCGTCGCTCAGCTCGCGCGTATTGGGCAGCTTTTCCTGCATCCAGGGATTGAACAGATTGGCTCCCCCGGCAGGGCCGCCGGAGGTGGCCACCGCGTCGCCCGGCGCAGAGACCTGCCGGGCAGGCGGCGTGTCCGCCGTATCGGACGATCCCATGAAGCCGCAGCCCGCCAGCAGACCGCCCGCCAGCAAAACGCCCAGCACAAGCCCCGACCGCAAACAATGTCGCAACATGACAACCCTTCTCCTGTTTATAAGGTACAACGCGCCACGGCCTGCGCCAGATGACGCAGCCAGATGGCGGCAAATCCGGAATACTCCGCCATGCCGTGCAGGATCGGGCAGCAGGTGTGCCCGGCCCTTTCCAGCCGCGACCGCCAGGAATGTTCCTGCTCGCCCGCCATGTCCTCAAGGGCATGCCGGCCGATCACCGAAAGCAGCGGCATGAGCCAGACCCGCCGGGAGGTGAGGCGGGGCAGCAGCGTGTCCAGCTCCAGCGGACCGCTCATGGCCCCCACGTGGATGTGCGCATCCAGCGCGCTCACAGCACGGGCAAGGTCGCCGTAGCGCGACATGGCCGGATGCCGTGCCCCGTGCCCCATGAGCACCACGTCCTCTCCGGGCCCACGTTCCGGCGGCAGGTGGGCCAGCACGGCACGCGCCGCTTCCTCGATGTCCGCGGGATCATTGAGCAGGGGCGCGCCCAGGTGCAGTTGCAGCGCGGAGCTGGCCGCCACTTCGTCCAGCACGGCCCGCACCTCGCCGTGCTCGTCGCCGGGGATGCTGTGCAACGGCTGGACGGCCACCTGGCGGAAGCCCTCAAACTGCAAGCGCCGCAGCGCCTTGAGCACGGAATCGCTCTTCTGCCGGGCCTGCGCCAGACGTTCGCGCAGCAGCAGCGAGGTATAGGCCCAGCGCACGGGCCTGTCGGGAAAAGCTGCCCGCACCTGCGCGTCGAAATCGCGCAGAGCGCCCTGGGCCTGTTGTCCCGTCGCCCCGAAAGCCACCAGCAGGATAGCGCATTTCATCTTTCCAGTATAGGGCACTTGCCGCACGGAAGCAAGGCGGGAGCATATGGAGTTGACCGCCGTAATGCGCGGGAGTAACATGAAAAGAGGAGGTTGTCATGGCCAAAGCGCTGGTTCTAGGAGGGGCCACCGGATTACTGGGGCAGGCCCTTGTACGGGTATTGTCCCATCGAGGTTGGCAGGTGGAGACGCTGGGCCGCTGCGACGGCAATCTGCAGGACATGAATTTCCTGCAGCAGCGTCTGGAGCAGGCCGAGGCGGACGTGGTCTTCAACACCATCGCCTGGACGCAGGTGGACGATGCCGAAGACCATCCCGAGGAAGCCCTGCTCATCAACCGCACCCTGCCCGACGCCCTGGCACGGTTGCTGCGCAGCATCGGCTCCGGCCTGCTGGTGCATTACGGAACGGACTTCGTGTTCGGCGGCAACAGCGGCAGGGCCCTGACCGAAACTGACACGCCCTGCCCGGCCTCGGTCTACGGCAAGACCAAGCTTGCCGGGGAACAGGCCGTGCTGCACGAGCTGCCGGACCGCTCCCTCGTCTTGCGGACGGCCTGGCTGTTCGGCCCGGGGCGGCGCAATTTCGTGCAGACCATCCTCGATGCCTGCCGGCGGCGCGACGTCATCAGCGTGGTGCATGACCAGAACGGTTCGCCCACCTACACGCTGGACCTCGCCCTCTGGAGCGCCCGCCTGGCCGAAGCCGGGCAGACCGGGCTCTGGCATGCCGCCAACAGCGGCCGCGCCAGCTGGTGCGAACTGGCCTGCGAGGCCGTGGCTCTGGCCGGCAGCCCCTGCCGGGTGGAGCCCATCCCCGGTTCCGCCTGGCCGCAGAAGGCCCGCCGTCCGGCTTTTTCCGTGCTCAACTGCGACAAGCTGGCGCAGTTCCTTGGCGAAACGCCGCGTCCGTGGCCGCAGGCGCTGCGGGACTATCTTTTCCGTGAAGGGGGCGCGCAATGCTGAACCTCATCCGAACCGGCCGCCTGGCCCGCCGCATCCTGCCCCTGCTGCTGCTCGGCGGTCTGCTGACGGGCGGCACGGCCCAGGCCCGTCCGCAGAACCTGCAGGAACTGGCCAACATCAACAAAAAACTGACGGAAAGCGGCATCGAATACGGCCAGATCCCCTCGCTCTACCGCCCCCGTTTCGACCGCATGCAGGATGCCGGCCTCAGCATGAACGCCGACGATGTGGTCTTTGTGGTCATACTGCCCGACGGGCCGCGCATCTATCCGCAAAAATATCTCGTCTGGCACCAGGTCATCAACGAAGTGGTGGACGATCACGCCTACGCCATCACCTACAGCCCCATCACCGGCGGCTTTGCCGCCTATGATGCCTCCATGGGCGGGCTGAACCTCATCTTTGACGCCGAAGGCCGCCTGTATGACGGCAACTCCGTGCTCATCGACCGCAACTCCGGCAGTCTCTGGCTGCAGGAACTGGGCATGGCCTTTGACGGCAGCCTGCTGGGGCGCGGCATGCCCCTCGTGCCCTGCTACTGGACGACCTGGGACCCGGCCAGACGCACCTTTCCCGGAGCCAAGGTGCTCTCCCGCCCGCCGGGACGCCGTCCCTACGGCCGCGACCCCTACGGCGACTACCGCAAGGACGACACCTACTATACCAATGACGAGCTGGTCTATCCCGTCGAACGTGTGGACCGCCGCTTCCCCCGCAAGACGCCCATGTTCTGTCTTGAACATCAGGGCTCGCTCATCGCGCTGGACATCAACTACGTCAAGAAAAAGGGCGCGGTGAACTTCTTTGTGGGGCCGTCGGCCCTGGTCGCCGTGCACGACAAGAAGCTGGACGTGGTGCGCGTCTTCAACCGGCAGGTCTGGGCGGAGCCTTTCCTCTTCGTCTATTCCGGCAACCAGTTTATAGACATCTCCACGCGCAGCATCTGGGACCCCGCCACCGGCGTCTGTCTGGAGGGCAACCTCAAGGGCGCGAGCATGCCCCAGTATTACGGCAGCTACTCCATGTGGTTCGCCTGGGCCAGCATGAACCCGGAAACGCTCTTCATCCCCGGCCCCGGCGAAGTCCCCGAAAACCTCTTGCAGATCACTCCGCTGGGTCCGGATCCCGACAGCATGCAGCCAGGCGCGCCGCTTCCCGGCCAGCCGGCCGGCGGTCAGGCCGCCGTGCCGGCGGGGACAGCGGCTGCGCCGTCCGTCCCCGCCGGAGCCATGCCCCAGAGCCTGCCGCAGAACAGATTGCAGAACGTCCCCTATCCGGGCCAGGTCGTGTCGCAAGGCGGCCAGCCCGGCGCCCAGCCCGGCGCTGCCCCGCAGGCTCCCGCCGCACCGGCGGCAGCCGCCCCCATGCCGGGACAGCCGGCGGCCGCGGGCGGCGTCCCCGCGTACGGCATCTCTCCCGGCGGCTACGCCCAGCAGCCGGCAGTCCCCCCGGCAGGCAACACGCCGGCGGCAGCCGCACCTGCGGCAGCCGGCCAGACCGGAGGCATGCCTGCCCAGGCGGGCGGCAACAGCAGTACGGGGGTCGGCCCGGTGGTGCCGCCGGGTGCGGCGCTGGCGCCGCTGCCCATGCCCACCGCGCCCACAGCCGCCCCGACCGGCAGAAACTGATATCTGCGACGATCACGGGCCGCCAGATGCTCCTTCCCACAGGTTACGGGAGGCAAATGACGGCCCGTGACTTGCAGGAAGCCTCTTTTGTCCGTATACTCAGCAAAAATCCGTTCTCCCGTCCCGGGAGACTGCAAAGGGAGAAACTCGCATGATTGCCATCATTCTGGGCGCGGGACGAGGCGCCAGTCTCAAGGAGCTCACCGAGGACAAACCCACCAGTCTCATCGAGCTGGGAGGAAAAACGCTGGTGCGCTGGCAGTGTGAGGCGCTGGAAGCCGCCAAGGCCCGCCGCATCTGCGTGGTGCGCGGCTACCGCTCCGAACAGCTCACCCCCGAAGCCGCCGGGCTGCCTCCCAACAGCTTTGAAACCGTGGAGAATACGGACTGGCTGCACGGCAGCCTGCTGTCCGGCCTGCGCTGCGTGGCCCCCTGGATCGACATGGCCCTGGCCGAGGACGAGGACGGCATCATCGTCAGCCATGCCGACGCCCTGTACCCGGCCAACCACATCCTGGCGCTGGCCAATGCCGTGGAGCCCGTCGCCATCACCTACGATACCCGCTGGCAGACCCTGTGGATGCAGCGTTTCGGCGATCCGCTCATGAATGCCGAGACCTTCGTCCACGAGGACGGCCGCCTGCTGGAAGTCGGCTTCCGTCCGGAAGACCCCGACGATATCCAGGGGCAGTACATGGGCCTCATCCGCTTTTCGCCCAAGGGCTGGACCTACGCCAAAAAGCATCTCGACCAGCTGGGCAGCGCCTGTGACCATACGGATATGACCACCTTCATCCAGCGTCTGGTGGACGACGACGTGCTGGTGCAGGCCGTCCCGGTGGTAGGACACTGGGTGGAAGTGGACAGCCGCGAGGACTATTACATCTACAAGCGGGCCCTTGAGCGTAACGGCTGGTCGCATGACTGGCGCGTCACCTCCCCCAACGGCTAGAACGTTTTGCCTTTTTTCAGCGGCAAAACATGAGGCGGCGGCACGACGCCGCCCGGCCCGAAGTGGACGGGAAAAACCGCATTTTCCCGCGAAACGACAGGCCGCATGGTTTACAGCGCAAATCGGAAACGGCAACCGCGTGAGGTACAGGACGCCTTGTCCGGCCTCCGCAAACGATTTTTTCTCGTACGCCCGCATCGTCGGGGAAGAACGGGGCGGAAGGCGGGGGAGACCGCAGCCGCCCCGTTCTTTGGCGTGCCGCACGGCATGAAGGAAAATACGCATGAGTCAGCTGACGGAAGCCCAGGCCTGGATAGACGAACATTCCCCCCGACAGCCCGTCCTCTGTTTCTGCATCCACTGGGTGGACCGCATCCCTGACGAGTATTTCCGCGAGATCTACCGGCACATCGAAAAGGACTTCGCCCTCTGCACGCTCTCCACGCTGGAGCCAGAAAAATTCTCCATGCCCGGCCCCATCTTCCAGGTATCCCGGCAGGAGCTGAAGGAGCTGCGGGGCGTGAGCATCTTCGTCTGCACCGATCAGTACGAGAACGACTTCCCGGACGAGTCCTTCGTGGCGGCCTTCCCCCATTCCTTCCTCGGCTATGATACGCCGCTTGCCTTTCCCGGCTGGCAGCGGCGGATGTACGCCCAGGATGCCTATTTCACCACCACGCCGCAGACGCTCAGGGATGCCGCGCTGATCCGTCAGGAGCTGGAAGGCAGCTGCAACCCCGCCCATGTGAAGCGCAAGCGCCCCTTCTATTATTTCTGTCCCGTTGGCTGTCCGCGCATCGCCACCGTACAGGCGCACCTCAGCGAGATGGATTGCGAACAGGACTCCATCCTCTATGCGCCCACCGGCTACTGGGCCAACCCCAACGACCCGCGCAACCGCATGATCGGCGATTTCGCGCCGGCCATGATCGATGCCCTGCTTCAGGATTTCCCCCAGTACCGCATCTGCTTCCGTCCCTGCGTCACCTCCTGGGAGCATCCCGACGTCAAGAAGCTCATTTCCCTTTTTGAAGGGCATCCCCGCTTTGCCGTCAGCCGCGATTTCGATCACCTGCCGGAATTCGCGCGTGCCGTCACCCTCATCACCGAATATTCCAACATCGGGGAAGTCTTTGCGCTCTCGGCCCTGCGCCCCGAGATCCGCTGCACGCTCGAGGCCCCGCGAAAACGCCTGGCCGTCACCCCCACCGGCATAAGCGTCAGCGTCTTCGACAACATCTCCCAGGCGGTCAAGATCGCGCTCGATATGCCGAAGCAGCGCTGGGAGCACCATATCACCCACGCCTGCTACGGGCAGTATATCTACGCCCCTGCCCAGACCATGCCCCGCATACGGCAGGTGCTCCTTGCCGTGGCCAGAGGAGAGGCCCCGCGTGAAGCCGTCGCCGTCCGACGGGTGGAGGAAGGCAAGACCGTATGGAGCAGAGGGGATTTCATGCGGCATATCCTGAGCCCGGAGAGGATCGAATACAAATGCGCGCGTGACTTCTGGCGGACCTATCCAGACGAACCGGCGGCGCTGGCCGTCTACCTGCTGACCATGCAGCACACCTTCCCCCCGTACAGCATCCGCAGCGAACTTTCCGGCGGACAAGAGGAATGGGCGGCAAGGGAAAAGCTGCTCGGCTTCCCCATCCCGCAGGATATGGTCTTCGGCGACCTGACCCCCGACATGCTCCGGCCTCCGCTGCTGCGCTCGCTCCAGATGGCGCGCCAACGGGGCGATGCGCTGTTCATCCTCACGCTGGGGCCGCTTCTCGGCGAGCTGGACGCCATCATGGCGCAGCCTTCCGTCCCCTATGTGAAAAAATAGGAGCAGCCCCTAGGGGCTGTTTCTAAAAAAGCTGGACATCTTGAATGACTCCTGCTTTCCTGTTTGGCATGAGCAGACATGACATTTCAGATGAAAAGTGGGCGGTCATCGGTCCTATGCTGGAAAAGAAAAAGACTG
>DWYJ01000111.1 GCA_019118745.1 Candidatus Desulfovibrio gallistercoris
GGATGGGGGGCTTGGGGGGAAGGGGAACCCCTCTCGCGCTGGCGGAGGGGTTCCCCTTCCCCCCAAAATAAACAGCTAATAGTGTTGACAGCCCCTAGAACATCTGGCGCATGAGGGCTTCTCCGCCGTCGGAGGTGTCCGTCATGCCGTCGGCGGTCGTGCCTTCGCCGCCGTCCAGGGCGGAAAGCCCCGGCACGGGTTCGCCCTGGAAGGCCAGCCCGCCGGACATGGTGATGCCCGGAGGCATGGCGAATTCCTGGGGCTGATCCTTGTAGAGATCTTCCACCGCTGTCCGGTAATAGCGGAAGATGGGCGCAGCCGTACGTCCGCCCTGTTCGAGGCGGCCCAGCGAGCGTACCTGGTCGAAGCCCACATAGACGCCGGTAGCCAGATAGGGCGAGAAGCCCACGAACCAGGTATCCCGTTCCTCGTTGGTGGTGCCGGTCTTGCCGGCGATATTGGTATGGCCGTCCACGCGGGCGCGGCTGCCGGTACCGGCGTTGACCACTTCCTTGAGCAGGGTGGCCATCTGGAAGGCGTTCTGCGGGCTGACGGCCTGCCAGTGTTCGGGGTCCTGCCGGTAGAGTTCGCGTCCCTTGCTGTCCCGGATGGAGGTGATGATGCGCGGCCGCACGCCCAGCCCGTTGTTGGCGAAGGCGGCATAGGCCTGGGTGAGGTTGAGGGGGGTCACGTCCACGGCGCCGAGACAGATGGCGAGTTCCGCCGGGAAATTGGGCTCAAGACCAAGGGCCTTGGCCCGCATGATGACGTTTTCGATGCCGATGGTATGGGCCACGCGGACGGTGGTGGTGTTGCGCGAGAGCGCCAGCGCCCGGTGCAGGGGCATGACGCCTTTGAAATTGTGTTCGTAATTGGAGGGCCGCCAGACTTCGTTGGTGTAGGGGTTCACGTAGACGAAGGGCCCGTCCAGCACTTCGGAGGTCGGCGTGAAGCCGAAATCCAGCGCGGCGGAATAGACGATGGGCTTGAAGCTGGAGCCGGGCTGCCGCCGGGCCTGCGTCGCGCGGTTGAAATGGCTGTTGCCGAACTGGTAACCGCCGATGAGGGCCACCACGTCGCCGCTTTGCGGCTCGATGGAGGCCAGCGCGCCCTGCACTTCCGGCACCTGCTGCAAGCGCAGGGGGATGGCCGTGCCGGGACGCACGCGGCCGGAATCGAAGGGGACGGTCTCGGTCCGCTTTTTCTTGGTCTTGGGATCGGTCGTCGTGACCTTTTCTTCGGCGGCGGACACCCAGATGACGTCGCCGGGCTTCACGACCGGGCGAGCGTCCTTGATGGCGGGGGCGTACATGCCCGCCACCTTGGGGTTGGGCGTACGGGCCCAACTCATGTTGGCGATGGGGATGACGCCCACATAGCCCTTGCCGAAGGCCACTTCCACCCGTTGCTGCTCCACCTTGGTGACCAGCGCCTTGGCCCAGGAGCCGCCCAGCAGGTTGTCCGGGGTAAAGTCGCTCTTTTCCAGGAATTCCTTCTGGTCGCTGCTGGAAAGCTGGGTGACCGGACCGCGCCAGCCCTGCCGCTTGTCCAGCTCTTCCAGACCGCGGCGCAGGGCCGCGCCCGCGGCTTCCTGCTGCACGGGGTCCATGGCGGTCTGGACGGTCAGGCCCGCCTCATAGACGTAGTCTTCGCCGTAGCGGGGCGTATCGATGCCGAGCGCGCGCAGGTTCTGTTCGGTAAAGAATTCGATGAGCAGACGGCGCGCTTCTTCCAGATACCAGTCGGCCGCGCCGCCGCGTCCGTCGGGCATGCTCCAGTAGACGAGGGGCTCGTTGCAGGCGTTCTGGTATTCTTCTTCGCTGATCCATTGCAGCGTGCGCATGCGTTCCAGCACATAGCGCTGCCGGGCCTGGGCGGATTCGGGCCGCCGAAAGGGATTGTACTTGCTCGGGGCCTGCGGCAGACCGGCGATGACCGCGCATTCGGCCAGAGTCAGGTCGGCGGCATGCTTGCCGAAATAGGTGCGCGCGGCCGCTTCCACGCCGTAGGAGTGCTGGCCCAGATAGATATAATTGAGATAGGTCAGCAGGATCTCATCCTTGCTGAGGCTGTTTTCCAGCCGGTAGGCAAGGATGGCTTCCTTGATCTTGCGGGTGTAGCTGCGCTCCGAAGTCAGCAGGAGCTGCTTGATGATCTGCTGGGTGATGGTGCTGCCGCCCTGACCCGTGCCGCCGTGCTGGAGATTGTGCAGGGCCGCGCGGACGATGGCTACAACGTCGATGCCGGGATGGGTGTAGAAATTGTCGTCCTCGGCGGCCAGAAAGGCCATAGGCAGGTAGCGGGACATGTCCGTCAGCTTGATGTCGTAGCGCTTTTCATGCGCCAGCGTGCCAAGGATGGAGCCGTCGCGGGCCAGGATGGTGGTGGCCTGCGGCGCATCATAGCTGATGAGCCTGTCCAGATCGGGGAGATCCCGCGAGGCCCAGTAGAAGAGGGTCGCCACGACGCCCGCGGCGCCAAGTCCGCCCAGAAAGATCAGCAGCAGAAAGACAAGCGCGGTGCGCTTCAGGATGCGAGAGAATTTCATGGCAGGGCGATACCGTTTTTTTGCGCCAAGGTAAAGAGGGGAGAGCGCACGCGCCGCCAGCGCGCCGCGGCGGCCCGGCGGCAAAGCGCGGTGGAACGGGGCGCGCGGAGGGCGGAGGCGCTGCGGTCAGGCGTCCAGGGCGTGCCGATGGACAGCGGAGCGGGGAGAGGGTGAGGGCGGGGGAGCGTCGGGATGAAAAAAAGGCGGAACCGAAGTTCCGCCTTTGAAAGCGCCGGTAGCGACTACACGCAGCCGGTGGGCTTGGGCAGGCCAGCCATTTTGCAGGCACCCTTGCCGGGGCCGGAGGGGAAGAGTTCGTACACTTCCTTCAGCTTGTAGCCGGTGTTCTTGGAGAGGATACGCACCATGGGGGCGATGCCGTTTTTGCGGTAGTAATCCTGGAGGAAGTCGAGGATTTTCTGGTGGTCAGGATTCAGTTCCGTGATACCTTCGGATTCCTTCACATATTCCATCCACTCGGGGCACCACTCGTCGAAGTGGAGCAGGAAGCCGTCTTCGTCAACTTCAAAGGTTTTACCCTTATACGTGATTTCAGCCATCGTGTCCTCCTTGGACATGTATTACTCTCGCTCAGGGGCGATATGCCCCAAAGCCCGCCAGCCGATGATCGGCCGATTTCCCAGTGCTTGGTGAAGCATATTCTGCTTCGCCACGAATTTCTTTGCCATAAAACCGCGACATTGGCAAGTGCGTGGCGGGCCTGCCTCTGCCGCTCTCCTCAATGCGGATTATACCGGGTCGCAGTGGGAGAAATCAAGGATCTTGGCCACGCCGCGCAGGGCATCGACGGTGGCCGCCTCCTGCGCGGGACCGCTCATGGGCATGGTGCGGATGAACACCTGACGCTTGCCGCCGCCTTCGGGATTGCGGCTCAGCACGGAGCTGATGCGCGCGCCCTGTTCGCGCAGCGTATCGAAGACCGGGCGCATGGCGCCGGGCTTGTCGTCCACTTCCAGCGCCACGTAGAGGCCGCCGAGGCGCGCGCCCGTGATGTCGATGAGCACCTTGAAGATGTCCTGATCGGTGATGATGCCGCACAGCTTGCCGTCATCGCCCACCACGGGTAGGCCGCCGATCTTGCGGTCCACCATGAGGACGGCGGCGTTTTCCACCGTGGCGTCGGGTTTGACAGTCACGGGGGATGGCGTCATGATGTCGCGCGCCTTGATCTCGGCCAGCAGGTACTGCATCTCATGCACTTCCAGGGCCGTCGCCTTGGAGGGCGAAGCGCTCTTGACGTCACGGTCGGAGATGATGCCGATGACATGGTTGTCGTCGTCCACCACGGGCACACGGCGAATATTTTTTTCTTTCATCAGGTTGCGGCACTTGAGCAGCGAAGTGTCGGCCTTGACGGTGATGACGTCGTTGGTCATCCAATGCTTGACGGCCATGCAGCCTCCTTGGCGTGATGGTTGACGGTATGGTGCGGCGGCATGCCGCCGTATCTGCACGACAACGCATGACGCCTGTCTGGCGGTCCCTGCCGGGAAACGACAGGCGATGCGTGCGGAGCGTTCTTTCAAACAAAGTATACACCAAGGGCAGAGGCTGTACAAGTCCGCCCGTTTTTCCGCTCCGGCGGAGCAGTCAGGAGGTCGGCACATGGAAATGTACTGGGATTGCGCAAACGGCATCAGCGGCGACATGACGCTGGCGGCGCTGGCTCATCTGGGCGTGGACTTCGCCCCGCTCGCGGCCTGTCTGGAGCGGGCCGGCGTGGCCTGCGTCATCGAATGCCGGGAGGAGAATCGTGCGGGCGGGCCGGGCTTTTGCGTGGACGTGCGCTGGCGGGAAGAGGAGCAGCCTCTGCGTCATCCGGCGGACATCGCCGCCATCTTCCGGCGGGCGGACGTGGCGGAGCGGGTGCGGGGCCGGGCCCTGGCCGTGCTGGACGGTCTGACGCAGGCCGAGGCGCACGCGCACCGCATCCCGGCGGAGCAGGTGCATTTCCATGAGGTCGGGGCCGTGGACACGCTGGTGGACATCCTCGGCGTCTGCTGGGGGCTGGAAGAGCTGGGCGTGGATCGGGTGACGGCCTCGCCCCTGCCGTGGTTCGGCGGCAGCATCGAGTGCGCGCACGGGCGCATCCCCCTGCCCGCTCCGGCCACGGCCTGGCTCATGCAGGGCAAGCCGGTGCGTCCGAGCGGCGCGCAGACCGAGCTGGTGACGCCTACCGGCGCGGCGCTGGTGCATGCGCTGGCGGATGGTTTTTCCGAAGGGCCGCAGGGCCTGCTGGGGCGGCTGGGCACCGGCTACGGTTCGCGTCCGGCCCCGGCCGGGCTGCGCATCTGGGAAGTGCGCGAGACCCCGGCGCAGGCGCAGGTCCACGGTGGCCGGGAAGAGGTCTGCCAGCTGGAATGTCATCTGGATCATCTGAGCGGCGAAGAGCTCGGGGCGGCCATCGAGGCGCTGGCTGCGGCTCCGGCGGTGCTGGATGTGCTCTGGCTTACCGGGACCGGCAAGAAGAACCGCCCCTCCGGCGCGCTGCGGGTCTTGTGCGCGCCAGCCGCGCAGGAGGAAGCCTTGCGGCTGGTCTTCCGGCATACGCACAGTCTGGGGGTGCGCATCCAGCGGCTGGAGCGGGCCGTCCTGCCGCGCACGGCGGGCGCGGCGGTCTGCGATGGAGAGCGCATGCCGGCCAAAAGCTATGAGCTGGAGGGTCGTCCCTATGTTCGGCCGGAAGCCGATGCCCTGGCCCGTCATGCCGCCGGGCACGGTCTCGGCATGCCGGCCCTGCGTTTCAGCGGCGACGCCCGGCAGACCCTGCCGGAAGAAGGAAAGCACGAAACGCGCTGAGGGCGCATGTCCCCAAACAGGGAATAGCGTCAGCAGGCCCTGGTGCTGTGACAGGACGAAAAAAAGGAACCCCGCAGGCGCGGAGTTCCTTTTTTCGTCAATGCGGCCGACAGGGCTTATTCGCCCTGGCACTTGCGCTTGAGCGCCTCGCCCACGGTCTTGCCGAGGTCATGGCAGGCCTTGAGGGCCTCATGGCCGGGGGCCCAGTTGCACTTGACCGGCGCGGCGGGCATCTCCATGCCCATGCTTTCGAGCTGCTCGTGGATGTACTTGGCGGATTCGCCCGACCAGCCGTAGGAGCCGAAAGCGCCGCCCACTCGGTTCTTGGGCCGCAGGCCCTTCATGTAGGTGAGCTGGGCGGCCACCAGGGGCAGCACGGTATTGTTGTGCGTGGGCGAACCGGCGAGCACCGCGCCGCAGTCGGCCAGTTCGGTCTGGATCTGGCTGTGGTGGTTGTTCTTCACGGACATGAGGCGCGCGGGCACGCCCACCTCTTCCAGGCCGCTGCACACGGCATAGGCCATCTTTTCGGTGGACTTCCACATGGTGTCGTAGAAGATGACAGCGCGCTGCTGGGGCTTCTGTTCGGCAAGCTTGCGGTACATGTCGATGATGAAGCGCACGGACTTCTCGCCGCGGTGGATGAGGCCGTGGTCGGGCGCGATCATGTCGATGTCCAGGCCCTCCACGATGGGCAGGGTGGCCAGCACCTGCGGAGAGTAGGGCAGGACGATGTTGTAGTAGTATTCCTTGATGGCCCGCACGAAGTCGCCTTCGTCGTGCTCGTCGGCATAGCGCCAGCTGGTGGCGATGTTCTGGCCGAAGGCGTCATTGCTGATCAGCAGCTTGTCCTGCGGGATGTAGGAGACCATGCTGTCCGGCCAGTGCAGCATGCGGGTCTCCTGGAAGATGATGGTGCGCTTGCCGATCTCCAGCTTGTCGCCGCTCTTGACGGCGACCACGGGCCAGTCCTTGGTGTTGAAATAGCCCTGCATGGACTTCAGGCCGAGCGTGGAGCAGAAGATCTTTTCGGGCTTGCAGCGTTCCACGATCTGGGCCAGGGAACCGGCATGGTCCAGTTCCATGTGGTTGCAGACGATGTAGTCCACCTTTTCCGGCTCCATGATCTTGCCCAGACGGCAGAGCAGGGTGCCGGCGCAGCCCGGCGACACCGTATCCATGAGGACGTTCTTTTCGTCCTTGATCAGATAGGCATTGTAGGTGGTGCCTTCGGGCGAGCGGGAGTAGCCGTGGAAGTCGCGGTGGTCATAATCGACGCAGCCGACCCAGTAGATGTCTTTTTTCAGTTCAAAGGGCTGCATGGGAACTCCGTCAACAGCGTTGGGGTTGTCGCAATACAACAGGAAACGCCTGCCCCATTCAAAAACAGGGCAGGCGTATGGCATCAGGCAGGCTCAGCCTATTCGGCGGGAGCGAACTGATCCTTGCTCACGCCGCACACAGGACAGGTCCAGTCGTCGGGGAGCTGGTCGAAGGGCACGTTGTCGTGTTCCGCCGGGTCGTATTCGTAGCCGCAAACGCCGCAAACATATTTCTGCATGGGAATCTCTCCTTGTAAGTATCGTCCAGGGGGTTAGTTTTCCGCTTTCCAGTGGCCGTGCAGGTTGCAGTATTCGCGGGCCGTCACCTTGGCGGCGTCGGTCTTGAACACGGCCTCCGGCTTGTCGCCGGGCTTCAGGAAGCAGGTCAGCACCTGATTGTCGGCGATCAGTTCGATCCATTCCACGTAGTGGGCTTCTTCCATGGGATGGGCCACGCTGCCCACGCTCACCTTGTAGCCGCCGTCGATCTTTTCGATGACGGGCACATGCTTTTCCTGAGCGCCGTCGGTGGCGCCTTCGGTCATGAGCTTCATGGGCTGGCCACAGCAGTTGAGGGGGGCGGCCCCGCCGTGGAAAACTTCAACGATATTGCCGCAATGCTGGCACTTGTAAATTTCGAGATGCTTGGGCATGGTGTCCTCTCGATGTATTGGTTCGCTGGATTGGCGGCATACGCTCCGCAGTGGAGGTCCTGCCGCGCTGACGAAGCAAGTGTGTCCTATTCCGTGCCGCCTGTAAAGCCTTTTTGCTTGTTAACAGGATTTTTTTTTATTAGCGGCGTCAGCGGCGGCCGACGCCCTTTTCCGGCTCAGGAGCGGCCGCCCGCCGCCGTGCGCCCAGCACATTGGGCAGGGCGACCCGGATGCTGCCCGCGGACAGGAATTCCGCGGCGCTGCGTCCGGCATAATCGCGTTCGATGCTGCCCGCGCGCAGCACGAGCCCGGCCTGCCCGCCGCCTTCCACATACATGGTGGAGCGCAGGCCCAGCGGCAGGCGCAGCAGCCCCTCGGCAAAACTGTAGGCGTCGAGCGGTTCGCGGCAGTGCAGGAAGAGGATGCGGCCCTCGGCGTCCACGCCCACGGCGGCGATGGCGGTGCGGGGGCCGCCGGGCTTCCAGAGGATGCGGCCGTCCCGGCTGATGAGGCGGTAGTTCTGCACGACCAGACGGTAACGGGCGAGGCGTTCCTGCCAGTCCGGCTCGTCCTTGTCGATGATGGTGGCGGCGGGCAGGGCGTCGTCGTCGGGCCCGGCGACGAAAAAAGCCCCGAAACGCCGCGCCAGACGGCGATTGTTGGCATAGTCCCCTTCGCGCAGGTAGCCGGTGCTGGTCACGCCGTCCGGCAGGTACATGCTGGCGTTGATGGCGGCCGCCAGCCCCTCGCGCTGGGCCCACTGGCGAAGGGTGAGCGGGGGGTGCTTGCCGCGGCCCACGGCACAAAGCACGAAGTCGAAATTCTCGGGAGGCAGGCGCACCACGGCCAGCCTGGGCCCGGGACCTTCCGGCAGCGGCAGGGGCAGTTCGGCAAAGGCCAGGCCGTCCTGCTCCTCCCAGGCGATGACGGCGGACTCGCCGGCTTTCGACGTGGCGGCCGGGCCGGATCGCGGGGCGGCTTCCTCCGCAGGGGCGGGGACGGCTGCCGCCGGGCCTTCCGCCCGCACCGGCAGGGACGCCCCGGCGCACAGGCAGAACAGCCAGCCGAAAAGGAGCGCCTTTCCGCTGCGCCGCAGCAGGCCGGAGAGGCGGCGGCAGGCAGTGGGGCGGGCAGGACGGCAGAGCGGCCGCCCTGAGGGCAGGGCAGGTGGGCAGCGTTCCATCGCCCCAGCCTACGTCCCGGCACCGGGGAAAGCAAGTCTCTTCTGGGCCTGCAAGGCGATCGGGGCTGGGGATGGGCGGCGACTTGAATCCCGCGGCGGAGGGAGCTATAGTATCCCCCTCATTTTTCCAAAGGCCCCCCCGAAAAAACGAAGAGAGGCGTACGATGCTGCTGATTGACGGGAAAAAGGTGGCGCAGGAGATGCGCACGGCGCTGCACAAGGTCATTGCCAAGGCCACGGCCAAGGGACGCCGTGCGCCGGGGCTGGCGGTCATCCTTGTGGGTGACGACCCTGCCTCGCAGGTCTATGTGCGGAACAAGGAGCTCGCCTGCAAGGAAGCGGGCATCATCTCCCTGCCCTATCACCTTCCCGCACGCACCCGGCAGGAAGAGCTGCTGGCCCTCATCGCGGATCTCAATTACCGCAGCGACGTGGACGGCATCCTGCTCCAGCTGCCGCTGCCCAAGGGCCTCAATGCCACGCAGTGTCTGCTGGCCATGAACCCGGCCAAGGATGTGGACGGCTTCCATCCCGAGAATGTGGGCCGTCTGTCCCTGGGGCTGCCGGGTCTCGTGTCCTGCACGCCCGCCGGCGTCATCGAGCTGTTGCGCTATTACAAGCTGCCTACCCAGGGCAAGAAGGCCGTGGTGCTCGGCCGCTCGGACATCGTGGGCAAGCCGCTGGCCATGCTGCTGGGCCGCCCCGGCGAGTACGGGGACGCCACGGTCACGGTCTGCCATTCGCGCACGCCGGATCTGGCCGAACACTGCCGCGCCGCGGATTTCATCTTCCTGGCCGTGGGCAAGCCCAAGATGCTCACCGCCGACATGGTCAGCGAAAAGGCCGTCATCATCGACGTGGGCATCAACCGCACCCCCGAGGGGCTGTGCGGGGATGCCGATTTTGACGCCCTCAAGGACAAGGTGGCGGCCATCACGCCGGTGCCGGGCGGGGTCGGCCCCATGACCATCGCCATGCTGCTCAAGAATACCGTGCAGTCCTGGCAGGAACGCTGCTGAGACCGCCGTCTATCCGTCATTTTCAGCCACAAGGACACGTCATGCGCTTGTTGAGCGTCTGGAAACACTGTTTCGGCTCCGGTTTTCTGGAGCATGAGGGCCGCGCCGACAGGGAAGAATTCTGGTTGTTCTCCCTGCTGGCCCTGCCGCTTGCCGTATTGCTCGTCTGGCTCATGCTGGCGCTGGATCAGATGTTCCCCGGTCTCTGGGCGCAGCCGCTGCCCGCCGGGGAGGAGATCCCGCGCCTGCTGCTGCGCCTGCTGCTGGTCATCATCTGGCTCGGTCTGCTGACCCCGGCCGTCTGCGTGACCATCCGCCGCCTGCATGATATGGACGCCAGCGGCCGCTGGGTCATCGCGGCGCTGGTGCCGGGGCTCGCGGCCCTCTGCTGCTGGCTGCTGACGTCCTGGCAACTCGTGGATGCCGAACTGCCGCGCATGGTGCTGAACATCTGCGCCGGCGGGCTGGCCGTGCTGGAGGCGCTGGCCGTGGTGACGCTGGGCCTGGTCTTCCTGGGCGGCGGGACGCACGGGAGCAACCGTTTCGGGCCGGACCCGCTGGGCCGCATGCCGCAGCATCTGCCGCCGACGGACGCCAACGGCGTCCCCCTGGATCTGGAAGACGACGAGGCGGAAGAGGTCATTGATCTGGATGATGTGGCGTCGCCCGAATGGCACGACGTGCCCCGCGTGGAGCTGGACAAGGAGACCGAAGACGACTTGCACGCCGGCATGCTGGCTCGCGAAGCCGCGCCTGCTGTGCAGGATGTGGTGAAGGTCGGCGGCGCGGAGCGGACGGCTCCCCAGGCGGAGGGACCGACCCCCACCGAAGCCTTTGCGCAGATGGTGGCTCAGGCTCTGCAGAAAACGGCCGCGGGCGCTGCCGTGGCCGCCGGCGCTCAGGCCGCGGCCGCTCCGGCAGCCCCGGCTGCTCCGATCCCTCCCGCCAATCGTGGCCGTGGCGACTGGCCGCCTGCGGACATGACCTCGGAGGAAATGTCGCTGGCTTCGCACTCCTTGCAGGATCTGGCCGCTCAGGTGGACACGGCCGAGGACGAGGAGCTGGTGGACTCCCTGCTGGAAGAGATGGAACAGGCCGAAGACGCCCGGCGCGAAGCGGATTGCATCCGGCCCGGGCAAACCGTGACGCAGGCCATGCAGCGTCTGGAAGCCAATGAAGCGGGCCCAGCCAAGCCCAAGCGCTGACGTTTCGTCGCGCCTGCGGCGCTGGGGGATCTTTTGTCTGTGCGTGCTGTGGTGGGGCGTGGGCGTTGCCGCGTCCTGCCCCGCCGCGGACGGGCGGACGTTCTCCGTGCCGCCCGCGGGGGCCCTCAGCCTGCCGCGTCTGCTGCCGGCCGCACCGGGAGCGGCGCAGGAGTGCGGGGACCTGCTGCGCGCGGCGGACATCCAGCCCGCCGGGCTGGAGTTCCTTTTTTGCCGTCGGGAAGGACAGAGCGGACGGCAGCGTCTGACGGCACGCTATCGGGTGCGCGGCAGCGAAGCGGCCGCTGTGGAGCAGGTGCTGCGCGAACGGTGCAGCATGGGGGCGCTCGTGCGTTCGGCCGGCATCTGGAGCCTCCCGGACGGGGAGGAAGGGCGGCTCGATCCTTCCGCGCTGCGCGTTTCTCTGCCGGAAGGGACGGCGCCGTCTGAGGCCGGGGCGCGCGTCAGCATGGGCGAAGTGCCGCAATCCGGCGTCTTTGCCCCCGACAGGGCCGCATGGCCACACATCGCCTGGTTCGCCGTGCGGGTGGACCTGCCGCTGGACGCTCCCGCGCAGGACTGAACAGCCTGCGCCCTCCACACACACCACACACTCTCTCTCGCTCTCTTCTGTCTGTAATTGGGGGGGAGGGGAACCCCTCGCTCTGCTGTCGATGCCCGTAAGGCTCCTGCGTCGCCAACGGGCACGGCCCTGCGGGCCGCCTTTCGGTCGCGCTCTGCTGTCGATGCCCGTAAGGCTCCTGCGTCGCCAACGGGCACGGCCCTGCGGGCCGCCTTTCGGTCGCGCTCTGCTGTCGATGCCCGTAAGGCTCCTGCGTCGCCTAGGGTCTGTTAACGCAAATTTTACCTATTTTTTCAATAGATAAGGCAACTCATTTATATAAACTCCGCTTGCCTTCAGGGGGGAGGCTGCCTCGTCCTCGGTACCCTCCCCTGATAAAAGCGCGCTGGGGAAGGGATGGGGGGCTTGGGGGGAAGGGAAACCCGCTCCCGCGCTGGCGGAGGGGTTTCCCTTCCCCCCAAAACAGGCGACGAATAGTGTTAACAGGCCCTAACGGGCACGGCCTGCGGCCGCCTTTCAGTCGCGCTCTGTTGTCGATGCCTGTAAGGGGCCCGCTCCCCTTCTCGCAAGCCCTCCATCTCGCGGGTGGGCTGCCTGTTGACGCCCGACCGGGGAAGGCGTACATAAAAGACTAACAAGCGTTAGGAATCTTCCCAGCGAGGCACACCATGCAGACGGCCAGTACCGGCTTATCAGGCGTCATCCAATTCGGCACCTTCTATCTTGACGGTCAGCTTTTCGGCGTAGATATCCTCAAAATGCGGGAGATCCTCCTGCCGCAGGACATGACGCGCGTCCCGCGCGCCGGGCAGGAGATGGAAGGCGTGATCAATCTGCGCGGTCTGGTCATCCCGGTGGTCAGCCTGCGGGCCCGTCTGGGCATCCCCCGCCGTCCGTACGACAAGCAGACGCGCATCATCAATATGGAGATCAACGGCATGGTGGTGGGCTTCCTTGTGGATTCCATCGGCCACGTGCACAGCTATGCCGCCAATGAGATCAAGGAACCGCCCTCGCTGTACGGCGGCGGAGAGATCGAGGCCATCTCCGGCATGGTCATCACGGAAGCGGGCATGCTGGTGGTGCTGGATACGGCGCACCTCGTCTGCACGGACAGCCTGCGGCAGGCGCTGGATTACTGAACATGTCCGCACGGGACATCCGTCTGGCGGCCATGCGGCTCTTCGGCCGGCAGGGCTACACGGCCACGCCGCTCTCGGCCATCGCGGCCGCGGTCGGCATCAAGGCCCCGTCGCTCTATGCGCATTTTCGCAGCAAGGAAGATCTGTTCCGCACCGTCTTCGACGAGGCGGTGGATATGGAGCTCCAGGAGCTCATGGCCGCCGTGTCGCCGGAAGCCGCGCTGCCGGACGGCCTGGAGCGCTATCTGCGGGAGACGGTGGGCCGCTTCGAGAGCACGCTCCATCTGCCTTTCCTCTTGCGGAGCATCTACCTGCCGCCACCCGGCCTCACCGCCCATATCCGCGAGCGGGACAAGGTCTTCGCCGCCGAGCTGGCCCGGCGGGTGGAGCAGACCCTGCTCAGGCAGACGACCGCCGCGCCGCTGGGCATGCCGCCGGAGGAGGCCGCGCTGGCCTTCATCGGCATATTGCGCGGCATCCATGCCGAATTGTTGTACGCCGGTCCAGGCGCGGCGCAACGACTGACGCAGGCGCTCTGGCGGGTATACGCGCGCGCTCTGCGGCCGGACAGGATATAAGGAAAAAGGCCGCTCAGGACGGCGTGTCTTCCAGCAGATCGCAGGTGGCCCGGCCGTCCGTTCGGCCGGCCAGCAGGGCGGTGAATTCCTCCCAGCGCGCGCGGGGCAGGCTGATGGTCAGGCTGGCTGCGGCGTCATAACTTTCTTCCAGCAGGCGAGCCTCCACATCCGGCAGCAGCCGATGCAGCCTGTCCAGATGGGCGAATTCCACCCGGACGAGGGCACGGCAGCGGGGGACGCGCTCTTCCTGCGGGAGTTCGGCGAGCACCGCGCGCACGCTGTCCTGATAGGCGCGCACAAGGCCCCCCGTGCCCAGTTTGACCCCGCCGAACCAGCGGGTGACCACGACGCAGAGCTCGCCGATGCCGCAATGCAGCAGGATCTGGAGCATGGGCCGACCGGCCGTGCCGTGGGGCTCGCCGTCGTCGGAAAAGCCGATCTCCGCCGTCTGTTCCGGCGGGCCGGCCACATAGGCCCAGCAATTGTGGGTAGCGTCGGCATGGGCGGCGCGGATGCGCTCGACGAAAGCCCGCGCTTCGGCATGGCCTGTAGTGCGGGCGCAATGGGCCAGGAAGCGGCTGCGGCGGATGACGAGCTCGGCCTGATGCGGCTGATCGGGAAAGACGGCGGGGACGGGATAGCGGCTCATGCAAAAAGGCCCTCGGACCGGCAGACGCCGGCCGTATGACGGAGACGGACTGGCTGTGCCTGTATAGCCTGCCTCCGCCATCCTGACAAGCCGCGGCCCTGCGGAGCACGCAAGAAAAAAATGGGTTTTTGGAAAAAAATGCTTTACAAGGAAGAGGGATTTCAGTAAACAGGAATTGTTCCTGATAACGACAACACCTTTCAAGGAGACATACCATGAGCAAGACCCAGGAAAATCTGATGGCTGCCTTTGCCGGCGAATCCCAGGCCAACCGCAAATATCTTGCCTTTGCCGCCGTGGCGGACAAGGAAGGCATGCCCCAGGTGGCCAAGCTCTTCCGCGCCGCTGCCGCCGCCGAGACCATCCACGCCCATGCTCACCTGAAGAACGCCGGCCACATCGGCACCACCGAGGAAAACCTCAAGGCCGCCATTGAAGGGGAAACCTACGAATTCACCAAGATGTACCCCGAAATGATCAAGGACGCCGAAGCCGAAGGCAACACCGCCGTGGCCAAGTACTTCGACTTCGCCAACAAGGTGGAAGAAGTGCACGCCAACCTGTACAAGAAGGCGCTTGCCGATCCCAAGGGTCTGGCCTCTACCGATTACTATGTCTGCCGCGTCTGTGGCTACACCCACGAAGGCCCCTGCGACTCCTGCCCCGTGTGCGGCGGCGGCGCTGCGGCTTTCTTCAAGGTGGACGACGCCTGCTGCCTGAACAAGTAATGTCGTCGGGCCGTCACGGCTAGAGCGTCTTGCTGCTGAAAACGGCAAAACGCGAGGCGGCGGAACAGCGCCACCCGGCCCGAAGTGAGCGGAAAACCACGTTTTTCCGCGAAACGACAGGCCGTATGCTTTGAAACGCGAGGCGTTTCAAACGGAACATGCTCTATCGACAGACCATACGTGCGGCGCATGCGGCTTACCGGCCGTGTGCGCCGCACTTCGCTTGAGGCGGGGCTGACCGGGCCACATTGCAATTTGAGGGGAAAGCGGGCAAGATGCGTATTCCGTCCGTGCCGCGATCAGAAGGCCGGGCGATCAGGAGGCCTAATTCATGCGTACCCTATCTGTTTTGTGCAGCGCGCTGCTGAGCCTTGCGCTGCTGGGCGGCGGATCGCCGGTCCTTGCCGCCGGAACGTCCGCGCCGGACGCCAAATACGAGGATCTGCGGCGGTTCAGCCAGGTCCTCGATCTCGTGGAACGCAACTACGTCAAGGACGTGAGCCGGGCGGATCTCATCAACGGCGCGCTCAAGGGCATGCTGTCGGCGCTGGACCCGCATTCCACCTTCATGACGCCGGAAGAATATAAGGAAATGCACGAGAACACCGCCGGGGAATTTTTTGGCGTCGGTATCGAGATGACGCTGGAAAACGGTCAGGTGACGGTGCTCACGCCCATTGACGATACCCCGGCCTTCCGGGCGGGGGTGCAGCCCGGCGACCTCATCCTTTCCATCAACGGGCAGCCCACGCAGGAGCTTTCCCTCTCCGAGGTGGCCTCCCGCATCCGTGGCCCCAAGGGGACGGAAGTGGAGCTTACCCTGCTGCGCGCCAATTCCAAGACGCCGCACACCGTGCGCATCGTGCGTGACGCCATCCCGCTGGTGAGCGTCAAGTCCCGCAAGCTGGAGGACGGCTACTACTGGGTACGTCTCTCGCGCTTTGCCGAGCCGACATCCGAGGAGCTGCGCAAGGCCCTTGCCCAGGCAGCCAAGGAAAGCCAGAAGGACGGCCTGCGCGGCATCGTGCTTGACCTGCGCAACAATCCCGGCGGTCTGCTGGACCAGGCCGTCGAGGTGTCGGACATGTTCCTTTCTTCCGGCTCCATCGTGTCCATCAAGGGGCGGGACGATGCCATGCAGCGCGTGTATACGGCCAAGAAGCAGCCCGACGACATGGCCGACGTGCCGCTGGTGGTGCTCATCAATGCCGGTTCGGCCTCGGCCTCGGAGATCGTGGCCGGCGCGCTGCGCGACCACAAGCGGGCGCTCATCGTGGGCGAACGCTCCTTCGGCAAGGGCTCGGTGCAGAACCTCATCCCGCTGATGGACAAGTCCGGCCTCAAGCTGACCGTGGCCCTGTACTACACGCCCAACGGCAGTTCCATCCAGGCCGAGGGCATCGTGCCCGACGTGGACGTGCCCTTTGAAGCGCCGCGCGAGCAGGACAAGGAGACCGAGCGCTTCCTCGTGCGGGAGAAGGACCTCAACCGGCACCTGGAAAACAGCAAGCAGACCGGCAAGGGCAAGGACAAGGCGGCCAATGAAGGGCGCGAGCAGCTCGAACGGGACAATCAGCTGCGCATGGCCCTCAATCTGGTGAAGAGCCTGCCCCGGATGCGCAACATCAAGTAGCGGCCGATCATGCTGGAAATGGGCAGTTCCGCCGGAACACGCCGGAAAGCGGGCGGGCGCACGACAGCATGGCGCCTGCTGCTCTTCGGCGTGTTCTGGTTCTCCCTGTCGCTGGGCATCGGGATGTGGTCGCTGGGGCAGGAAGGCCCCGGCGCTCCCCGTCTGCTGCGGGAACAGGGGGGCATGCACCTCCAGGCGCTGCGGCAGCGGGCTTTCCTGGCCGTGCTTGAGCGCGCGGCGGAAGGGGTCCCCCATGCCCGCCTGCGTGAAGTCCCTCCTTCCGGTGGCGACGGCGTGCGGGAATACGTGATGGAAGGGGTGGACGCCCCTTTGCGTCTGGCCCTGAGCATGCAGGAACGGGTGGAGGTCTGGCGGCGCTCCCTGCATCCGGGGGCGGAGTCGCCCCTCTTGCAGCCCGGAGGGGAACCGCGCCTGGTCTGGCGGGACGACGGCAGCCTGGAAGCCTGCATCAACGAGCAGCCTGTCCTGCGCCTCCGCTTCCCGGGCCATGAGTCCCGGCTCGGCGCGCTGGCCCGTCCGCTGGGCCCGGCCTCGCTGGTCATCGTCATCGACGACATGGGGCAGCGGCTGGACACGGCGGAGCAGCTTGCCGCCCTGCCGTTCCCGGTGAACTTCGCCATCTGGCCCCACGCCCGCCGGGCGGAAGATGTGGAGCGGCTGGCGCAGGATCGCGGCCTCGACGTCATCGTCCATCTGCCCATGCAGCCCCTGCGGCGCGAGGGCGGCAAGCAGCCCGACGCCGGGCCGCATGCCCTGACGGAAACCATGAGCGCCGGAGAGATGCGCGCCGTCCTGGATGCCGCCTTCACGCGCCTGCCCACGGCCATCGGCTTCAACAACCATATGGGCTCGCGCTTTACCGGCAGTCGCAACGGCTGCCGCCTGCTTTGCAGCCAGCTGCGCGGTCAGGGCCTGTTCGTGCTGGATAGCATGACGCAAAACCATTCCGTGCTCTGCAAGGAAGCGCTCCAGCAGGGACTCGTGGGGGCCGAGCGCAGCGTCTTTCTGGACAACGAGCGCAAGGTCCCGTCCATCCTGTCCGCGCTGGGCATCGCGGCCGCCAAGGCGCAGCGCCACGGCGTGGCCATCGCCATCGGGCATCCCTATCCCGAGACCGTGCAGGCGCTCCGGCAGTGGCCGGCCGCAGCCGGACGGGAGGGCGTCGCCGTGGTGTCCCTGCGGCGGCTGGTCTGGCATCTCGCCGTCCACAGCGATAGGCCCTAGGGCCGGATAACGCAAAATTTACAAATTATTTTAAAGTATTTTGCCGTTGAAAAAAAGCAAAATGCTCATGAACTATCCGACTATACCCCGCTAACCTTTAGGGCGGGGCTGCCCTGTGTCCCGACCTTTGTCCTAGTAAAAGCGCGCCGGG
>DWYJ01000112.1 GCA_019118745.1 Candidatus Desulfovibrio gallistercoris
ATCATCTCCATCAAGACGCAGGAGCTCGCCCAGCAGGCGCTGAACAGGCTGGACAGCGCCATCGTCCGCAAAGATCAGGTGCGCGCCCACCTCGGCGCCATGCAAAACAGGCTGGAGAACACCGTCTCCAACATCAACATACAGGCGGAGAACCTCCTCGCCGCCGAGTCACGCATCTCGGACGTGGACGTGGCCACGGAGATGACCACCTTCGTCCGCAACCAGATACTCACCCAGTCCGCCACCTCCATGCTGGCCCAGGCCAACGCTTTCCCCCATATGCTCCTGGAGCTCATCGGCGCGTGACGCCAGGGCGCGCGGGCATGCGTCCCCCCGCATGCCCGCCCCCGTGCTCCCCCTCCCCCCATACGTGCTGCGCAGGCGGGGCAGCCTGCCCCGCCCGCCTTGCGCCCTTCCGCCCGCCCCGCTCCCGGGGGGATGTCTGCTGGAGCATTTTCAGGATGAAACACGAAGCGTCTCACACCATACGGCCTGGCGGGCCGCGAAAAAGACTCGATTTTTCCGCCTGGTTTCGGCCGGGCGACGCGGTGCCGCCGCCTCGCGTTTACTTTTTTCAAAGATGAGACGCGCTGGCCCGGCGGCGATTGACATGTCCCTTTTCGTAGAATAAAAGATATAAGAAAACTGAAACAGGTAGCCATTCGCCCGTCGCCACACCCCGACCGGCCGAACGTGAGCGGATAGACCGCGTCTTTCCTCGCACCGACAGGCCGTCGCTCCAAACGAAAATGGCTCAAGGCGCGGTACGGAAGGCGTACGGTTTCAGGAAAAGGGACAGACAGGCATCCGCACCGTGTGACGATGCCGTCATATGTCAGGGGAGCGGCCAGACCCGGCGGCAACGCGCAAGGACGCTGATGCCTCGCGCAGCTTGCCGGATGGCATATGGGAAAGGTGGGCTGCGGCGGCACCGCGCCGCCCGGCCGAAACCAGGCGGAAAAACCGCGTTTTTTCCGCGAAACGCCAGACCGTATGGTTTGAAGTGCGCAGCGTTTCAAACGGAAAATGCTCTAAAAGGCCCTAAGCGTTTCAAACAGAAAATGCTCTATGGACGAATTTCTGGCGGCATGCAAAAAAGTCTTCTGGTATGCCATGCTGTTCAGCATGTTCATCAATGTGCTGCAGCTCACCTTTTCCATCTACATGCTGCAGGTGTACGACAGGGTCCTGACAAGCTACAACATCTCCACCCTTGTCGTCATCACCATAGCCGCGGTCGTGGCGCTGGCGGCGCTGGCCTTCCTGGAGTGGGTGCGTTCCCGCCTCCTCATCCGCGCGGGCGTCGAATTTGAAAAAAAACTGAGCTTCCCCGTGCTGGACGCGGAATTGCGTCAGGCGGCCGCCCTGCAAAAGCCGTCGGAACAGGGTGAGATCCGCGATGTGCAGGCCCTGCGGAGCTTTTTGGGCAGCAATGCGGTGTTTGCCTTTTTCGACATCCCGTGGATGCCCATCTACTTCCTGCTGATATTCGTCCTGCATCCGGCAATGGGGGCGGTGGCGCTGGCGGGCGGCGTGATGGTGCTGCTGTTCGGCGTGCTGACGCAGCGCGTGGCCGCACCCAGGCTACAGGAAGCCAACGAATTCAACCGCCGCGCCGCCCTGCTCCTGGCCAGCGCCACACGCAACGCGCCCGCCATCAGGGCGATGGGCATGATCGAGGCCGTCAGCGCGCGCTGGCATGAGCTCAATGCCAGGGTCATCCGCCTGCAGACCAGCGCAAGCAAACGGGTGGGCCTGCTGCACTCCGTCAGCAAGTCTCTGCGCATCGGCCTTCAGGTGACCATCTACGCGCTTGGGGCCTATCTGGCCATCACCCATCAAAGCTCGGCGGGCATCATGATAGCCTCATCCATCATCATGGGGCGCGCCCTTTCGCCCATCGATCAGGCGATGGCCTCCTACAAACAGTCGCTGGAAGCGCGGGCCGCCTACCGCCGCATCAGAACCACGCTGGCGGCGCGGCAAGAAAAGGAAAAGATGGCCCTGCCCGCCCCCCAAGGCGAGGTCAGCGCGGAGAACATCCGTTTCGTCATGGGCAACACCCCCATACTCCAGGACGTTTCCCTGCATCTCAGGGCGGGCACGGCGCTGGCGGTCATCGGGCCGAGCGGTTCGGGCAAATCGACGCTCTGCCGCCTGCTGCTGGGGCTGTGGCCGCTCACGGACGGCGTCATCCGTCTGGACGGGGCGGACGTGGCCTCGTGGGATCTGGAACGGCTGGGGGCCTTTCTCGGCTACCTGCCGCAGGATGTGGACCTCTTTGCCGGGACGGTGGCGGAAAACATCGCCCGCATGGGCAAGGCCGATCCGGAGGACGTGCTGCGCGCGGCCCGACTCGCGGGAGCGCATGACATGATCCTCAGACTGCCCGCCGGCTACGATACGCCCATTGGAGATTTCGGACAGGGCCTTTCAGGCGGACAACGGCAACGCATCGGCCTGGCCCGCGCCCTGTACGGCGACCCGCGCGTCATCGTCCTCGATGAACCGAACTCCAATCTGGACGAGGAAGGCGAGACCCAGCTCATGCAATGCCTGCACCGGCTCAGGCGGGAGGGCAGGACGGTCATCCTCGTGGCGCACAAGCCGTCCATTCTGGCGGCGGTGGATGAGATACTGGTCTTGCGGCAGGGCGGCAGCCCGCTGCTGTACGGGCCGCGGTCCGTCGTTTTGCAAAAGCTGGAAGAGCTGCGGCGGCAGGCGCGCCGGTCGCCGGCGCAGCCGCAGGCGGCCCGCAAGCCGCTGATCTCCGTCAGCATGGACAAGGGAGGAAGGCATGGAACTCCCCAGGATGCCGTTACCCACGGCAAAGCCGCCGGCGACGCCTGAACCGGACGCCCCCGATGAGGGCTTTGGCCCCATCATCCGACAGGGACTCGCCGTCCTGTTCCTCTTTTTCGGCATCCTCGGCGGCTGGGCCGTCTTCGGCAAGATCAGCGGCGCGGTCGTCGTGCCGGGCACCATCATCATAGATACCGAACGCAAGACCGTACAGCATCTGGAAGGCGGCATCATCGACGTCATCCATGTACGGGAAGGCGACAGGGTACACGCCGGACAACCGCTCATCACGCTGAAGAGCGTCACCGTCCACTCCTCTGTGGACATGGCCAACAAGAATCTGATCCTGCTCCTTGCCGCGAGGGACCGTTACGCGGCCGAGAAGGCGCTGTTCCAGCCCATCCGCTGGGACAGCGAACTGCTCGAACTGGCAGACGCCTACGGCAGCCAGGATGTGCTGGAAAGCGAACGCAAGATGTTCGAGGCCAGACGCGCATCCTACCAGAGCCAGGCGGAACTGCTGGACTCGCAGATAGCGCAGGTGAGCCAGCAGATACTCGGCCTGCAGGAAGAGATGAACGCGGAAAAGACCATCATCTCCACCCTGACCGAAGAGCTGGGGGCCAAGCGCATCCTCATGCAGAAAAAATATCTGGAGAGGTCGCAGGTGCTGGAGCTGGAACGCCAGCTCGCCACCCACAAGGGGAGCCACGGCAAACTGCGTCAGACCATAGCGGCCACGGAACAGGAAAAAAGCGGGCTGCTGCTCCAGAAGGAAGGGCTGACCATCGGGATCATCGAGCAGGCGGCAAAGGAGATGAACGAGCTGGACAGCAAGATCCTCCAGACCCGCGAACAGCTCCGCCCGCTGCGGGACACCCAGCAACGGCTGGAAGTGGCCGCCCCCGTCTCCGGGCGCATCGTCGGCCTGGCCGTCCATTCCCCCGGCGGGGTCATCTCCCCCGGGCAGAAGCTCATGGACATCGTGCCTGAGGATTCGCCCCTGGTCGCCGAGGTCCACATCCCGGTGAACGAGATCGCCAAGGTCCATGTGGGGCAGACGGCGCAGGCCCAGCTCGACGCCTTCGACCGCAGCACCACCCCCCTCATCCCCGCCAGGGTCATCTCCATCGCCGCCGACAGGCAGGAGGAGCAGACCTCCATGGGCATGGTGCCCTATTATCTCTGCTATGTGCGGCTCTTCCCCGAATCCGCTGAAACGTCGCAGAAGATCTACCTCTCGCCGGGGATGCCGGTGACCATATTCATCACGACCAGGAAGCAGACTGTGCTTTCCTATATACTGGAACCCCTGTTGCGCAATTGGGACAGGGCCTTGCGGGAATAGGGCATGTTGCCTTTTCCAAAGGCGACATGCGAGGCGGCACAGCGCCGCCCGGCCCAAAGCGAGCGGGAATACCGCGTTTTTTCCGCGAAACGCCAGGCCGTATGGCTTGAAGCGCGAAGCGTTTCAAACTGAAAATGCTAGAGGTGGACGTCATGACGGCAGCAGGCAAGATATGTACGGGGCTCATCCTCTGCGCGCTCTTCTGGACCACGCAGGCCGCCGCGCGGGAATATACGCTGGGTTCCGCCATCGAGCGGGCCCTGCGCGTCAACCCCACGCTGGAAGAGAAGATCCATGCGCTGGAAAGCGCCCGCATGGAGATCGGCGTTTCCCAAAGCGCGTTCTGGCCCCGGCTCTCGCTGGTGGCGGGCAGGAACCGCCTCAGGAACAGCGGCTCCTACGGCAGCGTGGACGAACTTTCCAATACCAGCACCAACAGCGGCCTGCGGGCCACCTGGTCGCTGTTCGCAGGCTTCGCCCACCTGAACAATCTGCAGCGGGCACGCATAGAAAAGGACATCGCCGCCGAGGAACTGCGGCATGCGGAGCTCGAACTGATCGCCAACATCCAGATGGAGTTCTTCCTGCTCCTCCAGGCCCGGCGCGACCTGCGCTATGTGGAAGACTCCATCCGCCGCATCAAGACCCAGCTTGAGGCGGCGCAGTCCTTTTCCGACGTGGGCATGGCCCCGTATGTGAACGTGCTGCAAAACAAGGTCGAACTCTCGCAGGCGCAGGAGCAGCTCATCACCACGCGCAACGCCATACGCACGTCGGAGATGCGGCTGAACCGCTTCCTCGGGCACTCGCCGGAAGAGAAGGTGACCTACAAGGGCGCGCTGGAAGATTATCCCCGCAAGGACGACTACAACGAAAAAAAGGCGCTGGAGCTGGCAGGCAAGAACCGCCCGGACATCCGCATCGCCCAAAAGAGCATCCAGGCCGCGGAAAAGACCATGCTGGCCACCGCGGGCGAAGCCCTGCCGCAGGTCGATCTGACGTCGGACTGGATGACGTCCAGCAGGGATTACGCCGACAGGCGCTATACCGACTATGAGCGTGAATACTGGTCCGTAGGCGTCAACATCACCTGGCCGCTTTTCGAGGGCGGCCGAACGGCCTTTGGCGTCGCCCGCGACAGGGAACGCGTGCGCGGCCTGCGGGCGGCCTATCGGGATACGCTGGCCGCGGCCCGGACGGATGTGCTGACGGCATTGATGGACATCCGCGCCGCGCGCGAAGTCTATCAGACCGCGCTGGAAGGGCTGAAGGTCGCCGAAGAGACCTACGCGATGGCAAGCGAGCGTTACCGCGGCAAGGTCGGCACGGTGACGGAACTCATCGACGCCCAGACCCGCCTGACAGAAGCCGAGACGCGGATAAGCAAAGCCCTCGCGGACTTCCAGTCGGCAAGGGCGAAGCTCTATTTCCACATGGGGCTGAAAAACATCTCTCTGCGCTGATGCGCCCTGCCCCGGAAGGCCCGGAGCACCTTCCGCAAGGAACGCTTCGCGCCCTCAGCCGCTCAGCCTGTCGTTTCGCAAAAAAACGCGGTCTTTCCGCTCAGTTCGGGGCGGGCGGCCCTGTGCCGCCGCCGCGCATCCCGCCTTTTTCGCAGGCAAGACGCTCTGGCGCCCGCTGACACTGTTCTCTACTTGTTTGGGGGGCAGGGAAACCCCTCGCTCTGCTGTCGATGCCCGTAAGGCTCCTGCGCCGCCTAACGGGCACGGCCCTGCGGGCCGCCTTTCGGTCGCGCTCTGCTGTCGATGCCTGTAAGGCTCCCTCGTCGCCTAGGGCCTGTTAATACTATTCTCTACTAGTTTGGGGGGCAGGGAAACCCCTCCGCCGGCGCGAGAGGGGTTTC
>DWYJ01000113.1 GCA_019118745.1 Candidatus Desulfovibrio gallistercoris
CCTTTCCCCCGCACCCCCTTTCCCCTTCAAAAACTCTTGTCAGGGAGGATGACAGGGAGTCGCCCTTCAGCAAGGCGTCACCTGACCGCTGGTCTCCCGGAGAGGGCCTGCGGCGGGCGTTGCTTTTCTTCTTTTTTGATTCGTTCGCGGGCGGCTTCGGCCCGGCATGGCGAGCGGGGTCGCCTGCGCGGCGGGCGGCAGGGGATAAGGGGCCTGGGCGGCCCCTTACCCCCTACAACCCCCAACCCCGCCTTGGGACAGCCATCCCTTGCGAGGATCGTGTCCCGTCAGGCGCACCCTGTCCCCCTCTCTGCCGCGCGTCATATGGCCTTCGCCCTCCCGCTGTCCCGCGCAACGCACGGGACGAGCGTCCGGGCGGCGTCGGAGCTGCCGCCCCTCCGGCGCGGCGATCTCCTCCGCGCCATGACGCGCTTACGCCATCAAGCGGGATGACAGGGTGCGGACAAGCAAACGTCCCAGCTTTGCCTCACAAGAGCATTTTGCCTTTGAAAAAGGTAAAATGCGAGGCGGCGGCACAGCGCCGCCCGGCCGAAAGTGAGCGGAAAAACCGCGTTTTTTCCGCGAAACGCCAGGCCGTATGGTTTGAAACGCGCAGCGTTTCAAACTGAAAATGCTCAAGAGAGAAAAAAATTTCCCCTCAATGAGTCACGGCACTGGCTGACAGGCGCGAAGAAAGCCCGTTGAAAACGATTGGGGTAACGGTTTGTCCCCTCTTGCGTCACGGCAATGACTGGTAGGCGTGGGGCAAGACGAACTCTCCCCTTTTCGCATGGCACGGCAGTCAGGAGCAAGAGAAAGCCCGTGTGGCACGACGCCACAACAGGGAGGCAATAAAGCGCGTTCAGGGATGGATGGGGGGTGTTTGAGGGGGGAAGCGCGCTAGAACTCCCACTTGGCCATGAGGGAGCCGGTGTAGCCTTCACGGACGCCGGTGTAGCCTTGCAGGGAGAGGTCGATGGTCAGGGGGATGGTGGCGGAGGGGGTCCAGCTCAGGCCCAGTTCGCCGATGCCGGTATCCCCGGTCAGGGACGGGGCGTCGAGGTCGTAGCCGAGGGAGGTGGCGCGGGCCTTGCCGTCGAATTCATGTTCCCAGGCCGCGCCGACGTAGGGGCTGACGTGTTCGGTGACGGCCCAGGTCAGGCGGCCGCCGAGGCGCAGGCGATGCGAGTTCACGGCATCGAAATGCAGGGCCTCGCCGGTGGAGAGGTCGGAGTCCGCGCTGTCCTGCCACGTCCAGAAGTATTTGGCGGAGAGGTCAAGGGACAGGGCGTCCGTGAGGTCCCAGACATAGCCGAGGCCCGCGTGCAGGCTCACATAGGGCGTGGAGGTGTCGAACTCGGCCCGACGGCCGCTGGCGTCGCGCAGGTCGTCATTGCGGTATTTGTTGTTCAGCGCGCCCGCGCGGGCCGAGGCTTCGGCGTAGATATGGCCGGGGCCGCTGTCGTTGAAGTCCATGCGCGCCAGCAGGCCCGCGCCCATGTACCATGTGGAGCCGTCTCCGCTCACGGACGCGGCATTGCTGAAGCTGTTGTAGGTGCCGGTGGCCGCGCTGCCGTACTCGAAAAACATGCCCGCCGTGAACTGGCCGGGCACGCTGTCCGCACCCCAGGCAAGGCCGGTGAGCAGGGAAAAGCCGCTCACGTCGATATGCGAACCGGTATTGTAGCGCGACCAGCCGCCGGACAGCGCGCCAAAGGCCGCCAGCCCCTTGCCGCCCCCGGCCAGCGAGGCCCGCACGGCCCGCCCGGCCGCGTCGATCCCCTTGCCCGCCACAAGGTCTGCCCCTTGCAAGGTCAGCGCAACGCCGCTCAAATACCCCTCGGCAAGGGCCTTGGTCTGGGGGTTGACGCGGGGGGCCACGGAGGCGCCGCCCTCGTTCCCCGTCGGGGTGTCGGGGGTATCGTCATCCATCGGGGGGGCGGGATCCTCGTCGCCCATCACCGTTGCCACCACTGAGACCGGCTGGCCGGTTGCATCGGTTTCAGTGGTCAACGCAAAGGTATAACTGAGCGTCACGCCGTGCGTGCCGCTGACGCTTTCCGGCAGCGTCCCGGCGGTCAGGCCTGCGTCACTTTTCAGGAGCGTCACCGTATCCCCGACGCTCAGGGCGGTGTCCCCGGTCACGTCAATGCTTTGGAAGTCGGGAGAAGGACTTTTGCCGTTATTGGTAAGGTCGATATGTTGCGACAGGCTCAGCAGTACGGCCCCGCGCTGGATAGTGTCAGGCAGGACAAAGGCATAGTGGTCAAAATTGGAAATAGATCTGGCCGTCAGGCCGCTGGTTTCCACCACCAGCGTGTTATTGCCGATCACAACGTCGGTGGAGGAAGTGGACATGTTTACCCCGCCAAAGATGTCGCACCCACTCAAATTGGGCGAGCCCCTCAGGATAACCGTGTTGTCTTTGACGCTGCTCCCCCAATCCGACCTCCCGCCCGCAATCTGCCAGTTCACCGTGCCGCCGCTAACGATGACCGTGTTGCCTAAAATCGGAACGCTTTTGTCTCCGGCCCCCCCGCCATAGAGACAGTCCGCTTCGCCATCGTACATGATGACCTTGTTGTCCGAGGTAATGCCGTTTATCGACGACACTCCGCCGTAGACGACGGCCAACTTCCCGCCGTAGACGTAGACCGCGTTGGCCTTGGCGTTACCCTTTTCTGATTGCCCTCCGATGACATTCCCCGTCACCGTGCCGTTGTTCACGCTAACCTTATTGTCCGTGGCGTTTGCTTCGGATACAGGGGACGAGCGCCCGCCATAGACCGTGCCGTTGTAGCCGGTGTTAATGACCACATCACCGCCGCTGGCCGGAGGTGTGGTTGGGATGCCGATGAAGTTGCCGTCGCTGTCCACCTCCCCGCCCATGTTTTCTTCCGCCCCTGCGGGCAGGGGCGGCAGGGCGGTCAGGGCGCAGGCGAGGGCAAGGGCAAGGGCGCGCAGGCGGCAGCGGCGCAGCACGGCGCGGTAGCGTCTGGTCAGATGGGTGAGGGCGTTACGGTTTTGTTTCAACATGGGGAAGCTCCCGGACGGATGGATGATGCACGACAAAAAGCCGCGCCCCAAGAAGCAAACGGAGGTGACACGAAAAACTACGACAGCCCGGCCGACGGGCGCTCCACACGCCACGGCAACGAGCAGGAAACGGCGGCAGGACGCGCACAGAGCGCGCTCGCTCAAAGCACTACAGTGAGTGCAAGAAGCGTGCCTGCAACAAATCAGCCAGCGCGGCGCATACCTTCAAGCGGGTCGAACGGAGCGGGCGGACAAACGGAGCACACACAGGCATGGCATTCTCTACGCTCTACGGGACGGGATAAGGAAACGGCTCGTAAAACCTCCTACCCTGTTGATTCGAAAAAGTCAAGGCATTTCGTTTAGTTGTGCACACGAACAATCTTTTTTGTCCATGAGCATTTTTCGTTTGATGCGCTTTGGGTTCCAAACCTTGCGTCCTGTCGTTTCGCGGAAAAAGCGCGGTTTTTCCGCTCGCTTTGAGCCGGGCGGCGCTGTGCCGCCTCGCGTCTTGCCTTTTTCAAAGGCAAGACGCTTTATGCTCAACGAATGCCCCGCACCACGTCCCGGCGCTGGGGGGAGAGATACCCGCCTCCCTGCTTTTTTGCCATGCCGCCGGGGGACTGGCGCTCGGGAGACGGCCTGCCGGGGAACGTCACCCTGTCATCGACCCGGCAAGTTTTTTTGCGGGATGGATGGGGGGGCGCGGGGGGAAGGAAGGGGGCTTTTTTGCAAAAAAGCTCCCTTCCTTCCCCCCGCAACATCTTACGCAAAAAAACGCAGTTCCGGACAGGCCGGGATCATGCCGGCCGCGGCCAGCTTGTTGTAGAAGAGCCTGAGCCCTTGCTGTTCGCGCTCGCCCAGCGAGTAGGTGAGCCCTTGCTGGTAGTAGAAGGCCAGCTCGTCGCGGGTGAGGGGGCAGCCGTGGGCCGTCAGGTCGAGGATGACATCCATGTGCGCGAGGCCCCAGTCCCGGCCCCGGCGCAGGAGCGCGCCGGGATCGTCAGGCAGCAGGCCGGACTCCACGGCTTCCCGGCTGATGACCCAGAGCCCGAAGATGAAGGGCAGGCCCGTCCATTCCATCCAGGCGTCGGCCATGTCCACACGATAGGGATAGTCCGGATGGTTGCGCAGGCGCAGGGCCTCGTCGCCGATGGCCAGGAAGGCCACGGGCGGCGTGCCGTGGTGCAGGGCCGAGGTCACGGAGCCGGTGGCGTAGCCGACATCCAGCCCGTAGCGGTCGTGCATGAGCAGGCGCAGCAGGGCCACGGAGGTGTGGGTCTCGCCGCTGATGAGGATGGTCTGCCCGCCGAGCTGCTCCACAGGCACGCGGGAGAGCAGCAGGACGCTCATGACCGAACCGTGCGAGCCGATGGAGAGATCATCGACCAGATAATAGCGCTCCGGGCGACGGGCATATTCGAAGCAGGAGCAGGAAGAGACTTGCAGCTCCCCCCGGCCCATCATCTCGTTGAGCAGGGCGGGCGGGCCGGACACCAGCTCGTAGTCGTGCGGGATGATGCCCGCTTCCAGCGGATGATAGATGGGCAGCACGTTGAGATAACTGATGCGGCCCATGCGCAGGGGGCTGGTCATGCGTTTTCCTCCGGCTGCGGGTCCACGGGAGTGTAGTCCATGAGGCGCTGCACGGGCGTAAAGCCCGCGGCGCGGATGATCTTGTGGATCTCCCGGCGGGTCAGATGGTAGGACACGCCCGCCGCGGCCACCACATTCTCCTCGATCATGAGGGAGCCGAAGTCGTTGGCCCCGTAGAAGAGGGCGAGCTGCGCCACCTGCGGCCCCATGGTCACCCAGGAGGACTGGATGTTGGGCACGCTGTCCAGCACCAGCCGGGAGACGGCGAGCAGCCGCAGATAGGCGGGCGCGGGCAGGGTGGGGCAGTGGATGCGGGTATGCGCGGGCTGGAAGGTCCAGGGGATGAAGGCCGTGAAGCCGTGGGTGCGGTCCTGCACCTCCCGCACGGCAAAGAGGTGGTCCAGCCGGTGGCGGGGCTCCTCTTCATGGCCGAACATCATGGTGGCGGTGGTCTTCATGCCCAGCTTGTGGGCCTCTTCCATGACCGCCAGCCATTCCTCGGCCGTGCACTTGTTGGGGGAGACGCGGGCGCGTACCTCGGTGCTGAGGATCTCCGCGCCGCCGCCGGGCACGGAATGCAGGCCGGCTTCCTTCAGACGGCGCAGCACCTCGCTCACGGGGAGGCCGAACTGCCGGGACCAGAAAAAGATCTCCGGCGGCGAAAAGGCGTGGATGTGCAGGCTGGGCCAGCGTTCGCGCATCCAGCGCAGCAGGTCCTCGTACCATTCCAGGGGCAGGTCGGGATGATGCCCGCCCTGCAGGAGGATCTGCGTGCCGCCCAGACGCAGGGTCTCGTCGATCTTCTGCGCCATCTCTTCACGGCTGATGACGTAGCCCTCCGCATCGCCCGGCGCGCGGAAAAAGGCGCAGAAGCGGCAGGCGCAGACGCAGATGTTGGAATAGTTGATGTTCCTGTCCCCCACATAGGTGACCACCGGCTCGGGATGCAGGCGCAGGCGCATGGCATGGGCCAGCGCGGCCAGCGTATGCAGGGAGGCCCCGTAGTAGAGGGCTTCGGCGGCGGCGCGGTCCAGCCGCTTCCCGGCGCGGGCCAGAGCGGCGGCCTCCCGCACGGCGGGGCTTTCGTCAAAGGGGCTGTGGGCCGGAGCAAAGAGAGCGGTGCTGCTCATGAGCGGACCTCCGGAGAAGGGGCTGCGGCGGTCGGGATGGCCGCAAAGGTGGCGTTGCGGCGCACGGGCCGGAAGCCGGACTGCCGGATCATGTCCTCCAGTTCGCGGATGGTCATGCCCTGCGCGGAGGTGGCTCCGGCCATATGGCCGATGCGTTCTTCAATGATGGTGCCGTCCAGATCGTCCGCGCCGTACCAGAGGGCCGTCTGCGCCTGCTTGACGCCCAGCATGATCCAGTAGGCCTTGATGTGCGGGATGTTGTCCAGCAGCAGGCGGGCCACGGCCACGGTGCGCAGTTCGTCAAGGCCGCGCTGCGGGCCGAGCTTTTCTTCCGGCAGGGTGAGGCGGCTGTTGCGGGTCAGGAAGGGCAGGGGGATGAAGCAGGTGAAGCCGCCGCTCTTGTCCTGCTGTTCGCGCAGGCGGCAGAGATGATCCACGCGCATGGCGGGCGTTTCCAGGTGGCCGAAGAGCATGGTGCAGTTGGTCAGGATGCCCAGCTCGTGCGCCTCGCCGGAGATGCGCAGCCAGGCTTCGGAGGTCGCCTTGTGCGGACAGAGGCGGGCGCGCAGCTCCTCGTCGAAGATCTCCGCGCCGCCGCCGGGCATCATCACCAGTCCGGCCGCCTTGAGGCGGGTCAGCACCTCGCGGGTGCTGATGCCCTCCAGCCGGGAGAAATGCTCGATCTCCACCGGCGTGAAGGCCTTGATGGGCAGGGCGGGATCGAGCTCCCGCGCCGCGCGCAGCACGTCCTCGAACCAGGAAAGCGGCAGATCCGGGTGACAGCCGCCCACGATGTGCAGCTCGTCCAGATGCAGCGGCGTGGCGTCGGCGGCGCGCAGACGGTCGAGGATATCCTCCCGGCTCAGGCGGAAGGCCCCTTCCTGTTCCTCGCTGTCCCGGCGGAAGGCGCAGAAGGTGCAGCCGTTGACGCAGACATTGGTATAATTTATCTGCCTGTTGACGACATAAAAGGCGGCGTCGCCGTGCAGGCGGCAGCGGACGTGATGGGCCAGCGCCCCCACGGCGGTGATGTCGGGACAGGCGAACAGCGCCAGTCCGTCCTCGTAGCTCAAGCGTTCACCGGCCAGCACCTTGTCCCGAATGGACGAAAGGCCCAGCGCGGCATAATATGCGGCGTCCAACATGGATATTCCTTTGCGGGCGTCGGGAGGGGCCCCCGACTTGACGGTTGAATCGCGATAGGCTACGCCCCCGTCCGGCGGCTGTCAAACCGCCCGCCGTCATTCGTTGTTTGCTCAAGGAGGTAGCTGCCATGCGCGAGATGCCGTCAAGTCTGACGCTGGGTCTTTCCCCCTGTCCCAACGATACCTTTATTTTCCATGCGCTGCTGCATGGTCTTGTTCCCGGCCCCTGCCGTTTCGTGCCGCATATGGCCGACGTGGAGGAGCTGAACGGTCTTGCCCTGCGCGGGGAATTGCCGGTCACCAAGGTATCCGCGGGCGTGCTGCCCCTGATCATGGAGAGATACGCCATCCTGTCCGCCGGGGCGGCGCTGGGCTGGGGCTGCGGCCCGCTGGTGGTGGCCCGCGAACAGCTTTCCCCGGAACAGTGCCGCACGGCACGCGTGGCCATCCCCGGCCGCATGACCACGGCCGCCCGCCTGCTGGACATGACCGGCCGCTTTGCCGGCCCCCGCGAGGAGATGCTCTTCAGCGACGTTATGGACGCCGTGGCGCAGGGGCGGGCGGATGCGGGCGTCATCATCCATGAAGGACGCTTCACCTACGCCGAACATGGCCTCGTCAAACTGCTGGATCTCGGCCAGTGGTGGGAAGAGAGCTTCCACGCGCCGCTGCCGCTGGGCGTCATCGTCGCCCGGCGGGATCTGCCGCTGCCGCTGCAGCAGGAGACGCAGGCCGCCATTGCCGCCAGTCTCGGCCATGCCCTGACGCATCCCCAGGACAGCGCGGACTATATCCGCGCCCATGCGCAGGAGCTTTCCGACGAGGTGACGCAAGCCCATATCCGTACCTTCGTGACCGACTTCAGCCGGGATCTGGGCGAGCGGGGCCGGGAAGCCGTGCGCCGCATCGTGGAGAGCGCCGCCGAAAACGGCCTGACCCTGCCCGCGGCGGGTCTCTTCGTCCCGGAAGCCTGAGCGGCGTACGCCCGGCCCGTTCCCCGTGCAGCCGCAGGCCCCGCGCCTGCGGTCTTGCGCGTTGTCTCCGCTGCGCGCACTCGGGCCTGTTGACATGGGGGGAAGGGGACCCCCTCGCTCTGCTGTCGATGCCTGTAAGGCTCCTGCGTCGCCTAACAGGCACGGCCCTGCGGGCCGCCTTTCGGTCGCCGCCAGCGCGAGAGGGCCCAGCCTTTTCGCAGCGAAGCGAGAAAAGGCGTTTTGGCTATTCTTCCCCCCAAGCCCCCCCATCCCTTCCCCAGCGCGCTTTACCGGGGGAAGAGTCAGGGGCACGAGGCAACCCCGCCGCAAAGGCAAGCGAAGCGTGTACGGCGGATATGGACTATATGTTGAAATTATGTGTAAAATTAGTGTTGACAGGCCTTGAAGCATTTTTCGTTTGAAACGCTTTGCGTTGCAAACCATGCGGCCCCGCGTTTTACCTTTTTCAAAGGCAAAACGCTCTACCCGGCGGGGCGTATCCCCACAAGCATCTTCCCGACAGGATAGACTCTATGTTTCAGGATATTTTTTCGCCCGCCGAGGCGCGGCGTTTCGTCTCGCTTGGGCTGCCCGTCCTCATTGCCCAGACCACGCAAATGGGCATGAACTTTGTGGATACCGCCATGACCGGCCAGTACGGCACCACGGACATGGCCGCCGTGGCCGTGGCCGGCTCCATCTGGGCCCCGGTCTCCCTGCTGGGCGTGGGCTGCCTGCTGGCGCTCTCGCCCATGACCGCGCACCTTGTGGGGGCGGGCAAGCGGGACGAGGCCGCCCAGCTGCTGCGGCAGGGCATCTGGCTGACGCTCTTTCTCTGCCTTCTGCTCATGAGCGTCTTTTCCGTCCTCTCGCACCATCTGGATATCTTCGGTCTGGACGGCCGTCTGGCGGCTATCGCGGGCGGCTATCTGCGGGCCATGCTCTGGGGCCTGCCCGGTCTCATGCTCTTCATCAACGTCCGCAGCTTTCTGGAAGGTTTTTCACGGACCCGCCCGGCCATGATCGTAGGCATCCTGGGCCTGGCGCTCAACGTGCCGGTCAACTATGTCTTCATCTACGGCAAGCTCGGCCTGCCCCAGCTGGGCGGCGTGGGCTGCGGCGTGGCCACGGCCATCTGCTTCTGGTTCATGGCCCTCTGCATGCTCTTCTACGTACGCCGCGACAGCCAGTACAGGCACCTGCGCCCGCTGTTCCTGCCCATGCTCCGGTCCGGCCTCGCCCTCGACGCGGACGGCAAGCCCTTCCCCCGTCTGGACAGCGCTCTTGTGCTGCGCATCCTGCGCATAGGTCTGCCCGGCGCGCTGGCCGTCTGCTTCGAGGTCTCGCTCTTTGCCCTGACGGCCATTCTGCTGGCCCCGCTCGGAGAGATCGTGGTCAGCGGCCACCAGATCGCCATGAACTATTCCGCCATGATCTTCATGCTGCCCCTTTCGCTCAACATCACGGCCACCATCCGCGTGGGGCACTTCCTGGGCGCGGGACGCATCTGGCGGGCCCGTGTGGCCGCCCGTACGGCCCTCTGCCTCGGCATGAGCTGCTCCCTGCTCGCCGCCGCCTGCACCCTGTTGTTCCGTGAACAGATCATCGCCATCTATATCGATGATGCGCAGGTGGCGGCCCTGACCATGCACCTGCTGCTCTTCACGGCGGCCTACCAATTTGTGGATGCCGTGCAGACCATCAGCATCGGTATCCTGCGTGGCTACAACGATACGCGCATCATCTCCATAGTCTGTCTGGTCTCCTACTGGGGCATAGGCCTGCCCGTGGGCTACACCCTGGCCCGCACCGACTGGCTGACCGCCGCCCCCCTGGGCGCGCAAGGCTTCTGGACTGCCTACCTGCTCGCCCTCGGCTTCAGCGCCCTCTGCTACAGCCTGCGCCTGCGCTACCTGCACCGCCTCGACGCCGAGACCATCGGCCGCAAGATCCATAGGTAAGCGGCAGACGGGGGAGGGTTTGTATGCGGGGGGAAGGAAGGGGGCTTTTTTGCAAAAAAGCCCCCTTCCTTCCCCCCGC
>DWYJ01000010.1 GCA_019118745.1 Candidatus Desulfovibrio gallistercoris
CGGGAAGACGCGCAGGCGCTCAGGCGTGAGCTGGCTGCGCGGCTGCCCCGCTCTCCTCGCTCCATGTGATGCTGGGCCTGCGCTTGTGGGCGACGCAGTCGGCCAGATAGGCATTGATCAGCGTCTGATACGGCATGCTGGTCTCATCCGACAGCTTTTTGAAGTAGTCCACGGTCGCCGTGTCCAGACGGATGGTGACCGTGGTCTTCTGCTGCCGGACATAGGGATTCTTGATGCCTCCCGAAAAATCGTATTCGTCGCGCATGGCTACTTCCTGCTTTCGTAGGTGGCGGATTCCCGGGCCGTGGCCTTGCGGGCCGAGATGATCCTGATCTGTTCGTCGTTCTCGCGGTAGCAGTGACAGACGACGAGAAGGCGCAGCCGGCTGCTCAGGCCAAGCAGCAGGAAGCGGTCCTCGTCTTCCGAGTGGTCCGGGGCGTAGATGCGCAGCGCGTCCACGTCCTGGAATACGGTCTGCGCCTCCTCGAACGAGACGCCGTGCTTGCGCCGGTTGCTTGCGGCTTTTTTCGGATCCCAGATGACGTGCATGGCGGTTCCTTGTTCTTTCTTCTGTATGTACAGCGTAAATCATTGTCAATACGGATGCCATGTCCATCCGGTCTTCCCGCTTGTGCGTCTATAAAAATATACAATGATTTCAACAAGAAAAGACTTGCCAAGCCGCCGGGGAAGAGCGAACACACAACCACGCCGGATGGCGAATCTCTCGATATCCCAAGGGGTTGTAAAATGCTGCAGAGTCTGGATCAGTGGTACGGTTTCTGGGGGAGCATGGGCGATGCTGCGGAAACGGCCTGGGCGCTGGCCCTGCCTGCCATCGTGGCGGCTACGGGCTGCGAAGAGGACGAGGTGCGGGACTTCCTGGACAGCCGCTACGGCCGCCACTTTGCCGACACCGTCCGCTGTCATCAGGAACGCGGCCATGCGCTTGCCCAGGCCATAGGCGCAGCCATCACCGAATGGCGCGGCTACCGTGTGGGCAAGGCCACCCGCCGGGCGTACAGCATGCCAGAGGGGGCCGACTATCTCACCGGCATGGTGCTGACCGCCGTCTGCTGACCTCCCTGCCGCCACCAATCACCCCGAAGAAAAAAATTTTTTTTAATAATCGCAATAAGTTGAAAGAAATGACTTGCAACCATCTGCAACAAGAGCGAACACACAACCACGCCGAGAGGTGAATACAATAAAAACAGGTGGTTAAGGTCATGGAACGTAAATTTGGCATTGAAATGGAAATCGTGGGCATCTCCAAGGAAGTGGCGCTGCGCAGCCTTCAGGCGGTGGGTGTTCAGGCTGTGGATGCCGGTTACACCCACACGGTCATGGAGTGCTGGAAGATAGTCAGTGACTCGAGTGTGCAGGGCGGTTTCGAGGTCGTCAGCCCGGTGCTGTCCGGCACCTCTGGCCTGGAAACTGTACGCACGGTCGCTCAGGCGCTTGCCGATGCCGGCGCTACAGCAAACAGGAGCTGTGGCCTGCACGTTCATGTGGATGCGCATGGCATGACGCTGGACAACTTGCGTAGCATCGTGACCCGCTATGCCGCCCATGAAGCCGAGATCGACAGCTTCATGCCGCGCAGCCGCCGTGGTGACGAAAATTTCTATTGCGCCTCCTTGCATAACCTGGTCTCCAGCCGGGCCTTCCGTGAGGCTGATACGGTGGAGAAGCTGGTCCGGGCACAGAGGAGCCGTTATCACAAGGTGAACCTCCACTCCTACTTGCGCTATGGCACTGTTGAGTTTCGCCAGCACAGCGGCACCGTGCAGGCAACAAAGATATGCAACTGGCTGTGCCTGTTGCTGGCTTTTGTCGATCAGTGCTGCGCGACTGCTGCCGTGGTGACGGAACAGCCGGTGCACGGCCGTCAGGGTGAGTTGCTGGAGATGTTGCGGCAAGGGGCTGTCAGCGTGGAAGCCATGCAATCCCGCTGGAGCTGGACGGCGCATACCGCCCGCGCTGCCATCACTCGTTTGCGCCGCTGCGGCCTGCAGATCGACTTCGTTGAGGGGCGGTACCTCCTGCGCCGGCGCTCCTGCGAGGACAGCCTCTGGACGGGAGTTGCCGAAAACGTCAGGACTTTTTATCGTAATCGCGCCGCCGTGCTGGCGGTCATTTAGGAGGCTTATGCGATACAAGACCATCGACGGCGTGATCGTGGAGGCGGAAAGCCTCCACGGCATCGCCGAGGAGCTTTGGGGGCAGGTCATGGTGCCTGAACCATCTCTTGAGGCATGGATGCGGCAATCTGCCGACCGGGCACGATTGTGGAACGGTTCGATACTCTCCACGACCAGCCCGGAAGAGCATATCCGAGACATGATCTCCGCCGGGCTGCTGACGCCGCTGGCCTGACCGGAACCACCTGTTTTTGCCCCTCTCCATGCGGAGAGGGGTTTTTTCATTTTTACGTTAAACGGCTGACTGTGCCATTATTGCACGGTCAACTCGTCATGCTCCGCCCGGAACCAGGGACAGACAGCGGCGTGACGGCAGTTTGCCCCATCTTGTCCGGCTGTGCTGGCCCATTGCGCTCCAGCAGACTGATGATCTTGTCCTTGGCCTCGATCAGCTCCTGCGACAGGCGACGATTTTCCCGCTGCAGGACAAGAAGCTCCTGGACGCATTCCTCGTTTGCCGCCGTCGCTCCGCCCGCTTCGGTCTCCTGCCGGGCCATGCCCAGAATATGCCGCAGAAGCTGCGCCCAGCTGCCCTGGCACTGGTCGAGCATCTGTTGGGCGGCATCGATGATGCTGGCATCCGGCACGGGCAGCCCGGACGGCGTCTCCCCACCGATGAGCATCGGGCCTTCCTCAAAATAGAGCCATTGCCGAGAAATGCGCGGAAAGGCACGCAGGATGTCAGGCAGCAGGATCCAGAGTTTGTGCTGCCTCGCTGGTGTGAGGTACCCGGCAAACGTACTCTGTTTCAAGCCGATCTCCCGCGCCAGCGCAGATTCCGAAAGGCGCAGGGCTTCGGCGCAGCATTTTACCCGCTCGAAAAGTTCCATCTATTCCTCGTTTGAATTATCCCATTATGTCTTGACTATTTTCCCATAACTCGATAATCACAAGATTCAGAATGACATTCACCCAAGATATTCACTTGTAACAGGCGGTTTTTTACATGGCAATGTCCAGAAAAGAGCTTGTCCGGCGCTGGATGCGCAAGCACGAGCTGTCCTATGCCGATTTTGCCGAGCGCCTGGGCGTTTCGCAGACGAGCGCATTCTACCTCCTGAACAAGGACTCCATCCCCGAGGCCCGGCGTGCTGCCCTGCTGGCTCTGGGCGTACCGGAAAAGCTTTTGCCCGAAGCTACGCCGCGCCGGCGCAAGAAAGCCGTGTTCCCCTGCGACAAGCCTGACTGGAAGGGGCCGAGGAGTCACGCCATTCCACAGGAGAGATCAGCATGAATCCCGGCAATCCAAGCGTAACGGCCTGCGTGCGGCAGGTGGTCAAGGCGGCGCGCAACGGCGTGGCCCCCAAGGCCGTGGCCGCCTGTCTGGGGCTGGAGTACGGCACCTTCATGGCGCAGCTCGGGCGGCGCAGCAATCACAAGCTGGATGCCGATCATCTGCTGCCCGTCATGCGGATCACCGGCAGCCTTGCGCCGCTGCATCTGCTGGCCCGCGAGTCCGGCGGCTTTTTCGTGCCCATGCCGGCGGCCTCGCAGCCGGGGCACGTCATCCGCCAGCAGTGCATGGTCTCGGTCAGCGAGTTCGGCGCGCTGATGCAGCGCGTGGGCGACGCGCTGACCGACGGCAGCATCGACCCGGCGGAGCGGCAGGCCATCCTGGAACGCGGCTATACCGCCCAGACGGCCATCCTGGCCCTGCTGCGGCTGGTGGAACGGGAGGCCCGGCAGGGCGGCAAACCGCGGGAAGGACATCGTCATGACAGGAGCGACGGCATGCACGACAGCCAGCGCGCGAAGCTGGAAGGCTTTCAGCGCGACATCGACAGCCTGGCCGAAGCCCTGCGGGAGTTCGTGGACGCCGAACAGGCGAGCTATGACGAACGCAGCCCGTGCTGGCAGGAATCGGAAAGAGGTGAGCGGGTGCAGGAGGCCCTTGGGCGGCTGGAGGAAGCCGTGGACGCCCTCAGCGATGCCTCCTCGACCATCACCGACGCACAGGAGGTGATGCGGCCATGACAGCCGGTACGCCCTGGCGCGCGGTGGAAGCGCCCCGGTTCAAGAAGGACTACGTCAACCGCCATGTCCGCGCGGAGGATCTCTCCGCCGTGCGGCCGCCGGATCGCCATGCCCCGCCTGACGGAGCCGTCTGCCTGGTCCTGCGCCGCTACAAGGAAGGCTCCGCTCCGAACTTCGATCTGCTGCTGGAGTGGCGCTGCCCCCACTGCGGGCTGCGGGCCCATATCAGCGTCCCTGAAACGTGGATCGCGGACGGCAGGCTCGTTTTCGTGGAGCGGACGGGGGATGGGGCGTGACTGCGGATGAAAACCAAGGAGGTCTGTCATGTCTTCTGCATCGATAGTGGTCACAACAGAAGAGGAGCTCCGCCGCCTGATGGCTCAGGCGGTATGCGACGGCATCCGGCGGGCGCTGAAGGACACACGCCTTCCTGACAACACAGCACGAATGCAGGAGATGGAGGCAGCCGGCTACATCGGAGTCAAGCCTGCCACCTTGCGCACCTGGCGGTCACGGGGCAAGGGGCCGCGCTTTGTCAAGATCGGCCGTGGCGTATGGTATATGCGTCGGGATCTGGATGCCTTTATCGCCGCTCAATCTTCCGACCCCTCTTTTTTTGTTGAATGAAATATCCTGTCGATTTTTTCAGCACTGCCGCGGCGGGCATCTTCCATGAGATGGCTGTAGCGACGGGTCATGGTTGTACTGCTGTGCCCCAGCAGCTCGGCCAGCGCAAGCTCTCGCTCGCCAGCTCGGGCCAGCCAGGATGCGTATGTGTGGCGCAGCGTATGAAAGACGACACGCTGCCGTGCGTCCGTTTTCCGCTCCGGAACGGTTCTACCGTCAGCCAGAACAACGCATCTTCCGGTATCATTCAGGCCGCAGGCATCCACGGCTCGGGCAAAAGCGTCGGACGGAGACTTCTTGCGCTCCCCGGAGCGGGACGGGAAGAGCAGATCCGAAGATGGACGCGCCGGAAGACTATGCAGGGCCGAACGCACCTCCTCGGTCATGACGGCATGGCGGGCGCGCCCGTTCTTGCTTTCGCGAATGTAAAGCGTGCCGTCGGCAAAGCTGATGTCGGCATATGTCAGCGCGGCGATTTCACCGAAACGGAGTCCGCAATGCAAGGAAATCAACGCCATCAACCACGTTTGCTCGCTACGGCGTCGCACCTCTTGCAGGAGCATGCGCGCCTCATCCGGCTCAAGATAGCGCATACGCCGGTTATTCGGCTTCGGCAGCCTGATGCCCTGAAAAGGATCCGGCCCGTCATACAAGCCCCAGGTCCGCATTCGCCGCATGATTCGACGGATGAGTCCTACCGCCAGAAGACAGCTTTGGGCGGCAAGTCCCTGTGCCTGCATATCAGCCAGGAGGCCATCCAGCCGGTACGCCGTGATTTCAGAAAGCCGAAGGGGGATGAATGGCCGCAGATGCCCACGCATGAGCGCGGCGTCACTGCGTGCATCCTTCCGCTGAGGCAGCAGCCAGTCCCGTCGATATCGCTCCCAGGCATCTCCAAACGTGAGATCTTTCTGGGGCGTCTCCTGCGGGACCGTTGCCTTGCCGCCGATGAGCTGGCTGCGGATCCGATTTGCCCGGGAGGCCGTCATGCCTGCGCTGGCCCAGCCAACGGTATGACGCTGCCGTTTTCCGTCCTTGTCCCGATAATCTACGACATAGGCGACATCCGCTCGTCCATTATGGCGCCTGATACTGGATTCGTAGATGTAAACACCGGGGAATTTCGTGCGCTTTCTTTCTGCCATCTGGTGACCATCTGGTGCCCGTGTGGAGTGCTTGGTGACCATCTGGTGGCCCTGACGCGCAACCCTCTGCGCCATACGGCCACATCCATTCCCTTGATATACATACACATCAATCCAAGACTATACCAGGCAACAGTAATCAACAATGGTGTATTCCGGCTCATAACCGGCAGGTCCCAGGTTCGAAGCCTGGTGGGCCCACCAACTTTGACGGCAGGCATCCCTTATGGGATGCCTGCCGTTTTTTATCCGGCGGGCTCTGCCTCCCCTGCTCCTTGCCCGCGTCCTTTCAGCTCTCCTTTTGACACCGCCTGATATGTGCGCACCATAGAGCATTTTCAGTTTGAAATGCTTTGCCTTTCAAACCATACGGCCTCTCGTTTCGCGAAAACCGTGTTTTTTCCACTTGGCTTTGGTCGGGCGGCGCTGTGCCGCCGCCTCGCATTTTGCCTTTTTGCAAAGGTCAAGTGCTTGGACAGCCAGGCCCCGCCTGCCCGACAGTGCCGCCCAGTCTGCAATTCCCGTGGCTGACGCCCCGCACCCTTTCCCCGCGAAACTCATCGCCTGCATGCCATGACGGCCGTACCGCCGCTCCGGCCCCGTTACACGCCGGTCACGTCGCCTCACCCGCTGTTTCCTCCCTTCCCTTCCATGCCATCAGAGAATCGCCCAGCCTGCCAGTGCTCTCTCTTTCTCTCGGCACATATTGTGAAAAAAATTTTTTATTTTTTATAAACATCAATACACGTATTTTTATATTTATTTATATTTTAAAAAAATATTTGTAGGAAAAATCATACTTCTTTTTTTTAATAAATAGAAATTTTTTTATGATATTTATATGTAATTTTATTTTTTTACATTCGTAATTTTTTCTTTTTTTTCTCTTTTCTCATTTTATCATAGTATTTTCATCTTATTTTCTTTTTTTAAAATACATTTTTTACTCTATAAAACAATTATAAAATAAAAAATATTCTCTTTTCCGTTTACGCAAAAATTGACCCCATTATTCCGCTTGGTTATATGTCATATCGTGTTACGGAAAATAATTCCGTAAAAAAGAATTTTTTTTGGCGAAAAGTCCGTGAAAACATATTTTCGTATGCCGTACCGGAAGATGCCATGAACGACTTGTTAAAAAATACACAATTTTATGGCTGGAAACTGAGCTGGCTGATCTGCCTGGCCAATTTCTGCCTGCAAGGCAGCGGCATCTATCTCATGAACGCCTTCATGGAGCCGCTGTGCGACACGCATGGCTGGTCAAGAGGTGATCTTGGCCTTGCCATGGGGATAGGCTCCCTATGCGGAACAGTCAGCATGTCCCTGCTCAGCACGGCGGCCCTCTACTGTTCGCTCAGCAGGATCATCGTCATTGCCGCCGTTGTGGGATCCCTGAGCATCGTTTCCCTGGGGTTCGCTCCCAATATCTCCTTGTTCACGCTGGCGTTCTCCTCTCTCTGGGTCGCCGGTCAGGCCTGCGGCGGCGTCATCGGCAAGGCGCTGATGAGCAACTGGTTCGAACGCTGCCGTGGGAGAGCTTTCGGCATCGCCAATCTGGGCACGTCGCTTTCCGGTGCGATCTTGCCGTTCGTCGCTCTGCTGCTGCTTGAGTTCTTTTCTCTGGAAATGACCGCGGCCATCATGGGGCTGACCATCTTTTTCCTCCTGACGCCGCTCTGTCTGCTCTTTGTGGTCGACAAGCCGGCGGACAAGAACACCTTTCCTGACGGGCTGCCCCCGGACGGCACGACCGATACCGGCCCAGCGGCCCCCTGCACATGGAAGGCCCTCGTCCATTGCCCGTCAGCGTGCAAGATCGGCCTGGCCTTCGGACTGGGGCTCATGATGTCGGCCGGGGTCGTCGGCCAGCTCAAGCCGCGCTTTTCCGACCTGGGTTTCTCTGATGCCGGGGCCATGAGCCTCATGGTCCTGACGGCCGCCTTTGCCGCGGCGGGCAAGTATTTCTGGGGGTGGACCAGCGACAAGCTCGGCCCCCTGCGCACCGCAAAGCTGTTGTTCGCGGCCAACATCCTGGGTCTGGCCATCGCCTTCCTGCCACAAAACGTCGTGACATGCCTGCTTTTCGCCACCTGCTGCGGCTTGTTCCTCGGCGGGTTCTGGACGATGTACCCCGCCTTCGTGGCTGCGGTATTCGGCAGGAACAACTTCACCTCCGCCTACCGATTCACCTCCCTGTTCATCCCATTGAAGTCCCTGGGCTACGTCCTTATGGGCTTTTCCTTCGATTTTTTCAGGACCTACGATGCAGCGTACATGTTCTTCATGCTGATGCTTCTCCTGGGATATGTGCTCATAGCCAGCATACCAGCAGGCGGTCGGCAGGACTTTAGAGCGAGTTGCCTTTGAAAAAGGCAACTCGCGAGGCGGCAGCACAGCGCCGCCCGGCCGAAAGTGAGCGGAAAAACCGCGTTTTTTCCGCGAAACGCCAGGCCGTATGGTTTGAAACGCAAGGCGTTTCAAACTGAAGATGCTCAAACTGCAAGGAGTTCGTCTATGTATCAGGATCTCAAGGGCAAACTGGCAGTCGTCACCGGCGCGGCGCTCCAGACCGGTATCGGCTTCGGCATCGCGGAGCGGCTGGCCGAGAACGGCATGGACATCATCATCGCCGACCTCGAAAGCCAGAAGGAGCACATCGAGGCCAGCGTCCGCCACCTGCGGGCAACTTATGGAGTCGACGCCTCGTCGGTCTTCCTGGACCTTTCGTCCGAGCAAAGCATACAGGACGCGGCGGCGGCCATCTCCGCCCGTACGGACTGCCTGCATGCGCTCGTCAACAATGCCGGCGTGAACATGGGGGCCGCCAAAGTCGGCGACTATGACCCGGAAAACTGGAAAAAGGTCATCAGCATCAACCTGATCGGCCAGTTCCTGCTTACCCGCCTCCTTCTTCCCCGCATGAAGGGGGGCAGCGCCATCGTCAATGTCGCCTCACGCGCCGGGAAGCGCCCCCTGCCGACGTGCAGCGCCTATTCCGTCAGCAAGGCCGGGCTCATCATGTTCACCCGTTGCCTGGCTGTCGAATACGGGGCCGCGGGGATCCGGGCCAATGCCCTCTGCCCCGGCCAGATCCTCACGGAAATGAACAAGAGGCGCTACGCGCGGGAGGCGGCACAGGAGAACTGCACGCCCGAAGAGACCATGAAGCGCGCCATCGCCACGGTCCCGCTCGGACGCATCGGCCTGCCTGCCGACGTGGGTTCCGTTGCGGCTTTCCTCGTTTCCGACGCGTCAGGCTACATGACCGGGCAGGCGCTCAACGTGACCGGCGGACAAATTACTGAACTGTAATTTCTTTGAAAAAACCATTCAACCCTAAAGGGAGTCCGAAATGAAGTGTTCTACTGGTGGTGAAGCTGCTGCGAAGGCTCTTATCGATCTGGGCGTCGAATACGTTTTTACGCTGACAGGCGGACACCTGAACCACATCCATCTTCACCTTGAAAACAGTCCGGTGAAGATCATCACCGCCCGGCATGAGCAGGGCGCGACCTTCATGGCCGACGCCTACGGCCGCATGACGGGCCGCCCCGGCGTCGCCATGCTGACGGCAGGTCCGGGCTTCACCAACTCCCTGACGCCCATCATGCATGCCATGTTCTGCAATACGCCCCTGCTGGTCATTGCCGGCGCCGCGGGCATCGAGTTCCGCGACAAGCTCGACCTGCAGGACGCCCCCCAGATCGCCAGCGTGACGCCGATGGTCAAGAAGGCCTTTGTCTGCACGCAGGCGTCCCGCGTCGCCGAATATGTCGAGATGGCCTACCGCACCGCCTATACCGGCCGCCCCGGTCCGGTCTTCCTGGAACTGCCGTGCGATGTGCTCGGCGCCGCCATCCCCGGCGGTGAAGCCCCCTATTTCAAGACGGAAGTCGTCTCCCAGCCTGTGGACCGCGCATCGGCCCGGAAGACGGTGGAGCTGCTGCGCAAGGCCAGGAAGCCCATCGTCGTTGCCGGTACCGGGGCGGGGGTGGCCAAGGCCGGACCGGAACTCCAGAAGTTCATCGAATCCGCCCAGATCCCGCTCTATACCATCAACATGGCCCGTGGCATCGTCTCCGACGAACACCCCTACTGCTTCGGCCTGGCGCACCCCAGCCGCAATGGCGCGGCGACGCGCGCCTATCTTGAGGCGGACCTGGTCGTCATCCTTGGCCACCGGATCAGCCTTACCGAATTCTTCGGGGGCCTCATCAACAAGGACGCCACGGTGGTCCAGGTCGACATCGAGGCCGAGGAGCTCGGCCGCAACCGTCAGATCGAGCTGCCTGTGGTCAGCGACGTCCGCGCCTTTGTGGAAGAGATGAACGAGATCCGACCCCTCGCAGTATGCGTCCTGGGTGGACTTCGTGCGCAGCGAAAAGAAGAAGTACGACGAAGAGCGCAGCATCGCCGAGACCAGCGACAAGCTCCCCATCAATCCGCAGCGCCTCGTGCGGGAGCTCGACAACTACCTGGATAAGGAAGACGACATCATCATCGCCGACGGCGGCGATACGCACACCTGGATCCAGCTCGGCCGGACCGTCCGCAAGCCGTACCGCCTCCTGGACCACGGGCTCTTCGGCTGCATCGGCGGCGGCATCTGCAATACCGTCACCGCCCGTCTGCTCCATCCTGAAAGCCGCCTTGCGCTCGTGACCGGCGACGGCTCGCTCGGCTTCAACTTCATGGAGATCAATACCGCCATCCGCTACGGGATGAAGTTCGTCATCGTCGTCTGCAATGACGCGTCCTGGGGCATGATCCGCCACAGCCAGCAGCTGCGTTTCGGCCGGCCCTTCGACTTCGTGGCCTGGCTCGGCGCCACGCCCTATCATAGCATGGTGGAAGGCATGGGCGGCAAGGGCTTCCTCGTGACCAGCCCTGAAGAGCTCCGTCCCGCGCTCGATGCGGCCTTTGCCGCGGATACAGTCGCTCTTGTCAACGTCATGGCGGACCCTGAAGTCATCAGCCCTGCCAGCACCTCCCTGTCCAAGCTTGGCGCGTACAAGAGCGAATAACTGTATTGGGGAGCCCCGGGATCTGTCCGGGGCTCCTCTCTCCGACAGCTTGCGAAAAAAAGAACAAAATCATTGACAGAAGACCTTCCGCCTAATATTCTGCAATAAAGAACACAGTTCTGTATTACGGAACATTCTACACAGACAACCGGTTGTAGAACGCTGCCTGGATACCCCACCCTTTTTACCCAAGGAACGTCACCATGAAGAAGCTCGTCCTTTCTCTAGCCGCTGTCCTGTTCGCCGTGGCGCTGTGGCCTCTTCACGCCCTGGCCGCCGCCTACCCTGACCGTCCCATCACCGTCATCGTCCCCTACACTCCCGGCGGGAATGTCGACATGCTCGCCCGGGGCATAGCCCCTGCCATCGAGGAGGAGCTGGGGGTCAAGCTGATCATTACTCCGACGCCCGGCGCCGGGGGGACGGTTGGCACCATGAAGATGATCCAGAGCCGGCCTGATGGCTACACCCTGCTCATCGGCAACCAGACGACCCTTTCCATGAAGCCTTTCCTCCAGAAGACGCGTTTCAAGCTGGGTGGCGCGCCCCCCATCTGCGGCATCGCCCTGCCCATCCATATCCTGGGGACAAGCGACAGCAAGCGCTTCCCGTCGCTGGAAGCCTTCATCGCCGAAGCCAGAAAGAACCCGGAACAGGTCAGCGTCGCCATCCTGGGCCGTGGGGGCTTCCATGAAGTGCTTGCCATCGAGGTGATGCGCGAGCTGGGCATCAAGCTGAAGATGGTACCCTTCAACAGCGGCCCGGAACAGGTGGCTGCGCTGCGGGGCGGACATGTGGACTCCATCATCACGGATAACTACAACACCGAGATCTCCATCCTGGCATCGTTCAACAATGACTACAAGGATACCTATCCTGACGCCAAGAGTTTCTCCGAGCTGGGCTATCCCAATCTTGGCAAGCTGTTCAACATCTACAGCTTCTATGCCCCCCTCGGGACCCCGCAGGAAGTCGTCGACACCTTTGCCGCTGCCGTGAAGAAGGCCATCACCAGCGAGCAGTTCCTTGCCGTGAGCAAGAACCTCCATATCCCGGCGGAATACCTTACCGCAGAAGATCTTCGCAAGCAGATCGAATCCGATATCGCCATCATGCAGGACCTGAAGAAGTCAGGGCTCCTTGACTAGCATGTATTTTCCTGTCGGGACGCCCGTCCCGGCAGGAAAATGAGGAGCATGATATGCGCAAGTATCAAGGAAATTTCATCTGCGGCATCACCGCATTGGGCATAGGCATAGCGTACGGACTAAGCATCCCGCATCAGGTCTCCGATTTCTCTGAAGGCTACAATATCAGCGGCAGGACGCTCCCCTATATCCTGGCGCTGGTCATGGTCGCCTGCGGTCTGGCGCTCACCGTCATCTCGCTTGTACAGCGGCACCGTTTTTCCAAGATGTATGAAGGTGTTCCCACCCCGCCAAATCCTGTGAGCTGGGGGGACACTTCCGCGTCATCCTGTATGTTCTCCTTGTCATCCTCTACACGCTTGGCCTGTGCCATGTCGGCTTCATCGTCTCAACCGTCATTGCAACGATCTTTGCCATGCTCCTGAGCGGAGCAAAGAACCATATCATCACCATTGCTCTTTCTGCCGCATCCGCTCTTCTGCTCTATGCGTTCTTCACTCTGTTGATGGATGTCTACTTCCCGGGCGGGATACTCTTTTAACCATCACGCATATCCTTTGCGTAAAGGAGATATTGTATGGAGTGGTTGACAGATCTCGGGATCGGTATGCTCTCCGCCATCCAGCCTGCGGTTTTTGTCGCAGCGCTGCTGGGGGTCATCATCGGCGTCATCATCGGCGTCATCCCTGGCCTTGGACCGGCAGTGGCCATGTCGCTGGCCATTCCGCTGACCTTCACCCTTTCCCCCGCCATAGCCATTTCCCTTCTGCTCGGCATTTACAAGGGAGGGACCTACGGCGGCTCCATCTCGGCCATCCTCATCAACACACCGGGAACCCCGGCAGCGGCGGCTACGATCCTGGACGGATATCCGCTGGCAAAGCAGGGAAAAGCAGGCAAGGCGCTGCACATGGCGCTCTATGCCTCGGTCTGCGGGGATGCCGTCAGCATCATGCTGCTGCTTGCCGTAGCCCAGCCTCTGGCTTCCATCGCGCTGATGTTCGGCCCACCGGAACTTTTCTCACTCCTGCTCTTTGCCATGACCGTCATTGGCGGTCTGGCCGGAGAATCCTTGCTGCGGGGCATCATCTCCGCCGTCATGGGCCTCATGCTGGCGACGGTCGGGACAGACACCATCAGCGGAGACCTGCGCTTCACCTTCAATTTCCTGTACTTTGAAGACGGATTCTCCATCATCCCCATGATCATCGGCCTCTTTGCCATTGCCGAGGTCCTCAACCAGATCTACCATATCGACGACAGCCACACGGACAGCCTGCTGCCGCCTCCCAGCTGTCATGAAGACAATGTGGTCACCAAAAAGGAACTCCGCTCCTGTCTACCTATCTTTCTCCAGTCAAGCTTCATCGGGGCAAGCATCGGCGCTTTGCCGGGCACAGGCTCCACCACGGCCGCCTATCTCAGCTACGGCGCCGCCAAGCGTCGCTCCAAGAATCCTGAGCTGTTCGGCAAGGGCAACATTGAAGGGGTGGCCGCTGCCGAAGCCGGCAACAATGCGGTCTGCGGCGGGGCGCTCATCCCCATGCTGAGCCTGGGCATCCCCGGCGATGTCGTGACGGCCATCCTGATGGGCGCGCTTACCGTGCACGGTATCATCGTCGGCCCCAGCGTGTTCACAGATCACAGGGCATTCATGTTTACCCTGTTCGGGATGCTGCTCATCTCCATTTTCATGCTCTACATCTCCGGCATCTTTGCCATCCGCTTCTGCCGCAAGCTGGCCGATCTGCCGCAGTCCCGGATCATGCCGCTGGTGATGGTCTTGTGTGTCCTTGGTTCGTATGCCACGAATATGAACATCAATGACATCTTTCTGATGATCGTCATGGGCTGTCTTGGCTTCTGGATGAACAAGCTCTCCATCCCCATCGCGCCCATGGTCATTGCCTTTGTGCTTGCCCCCAAGCTGGAGCAAAGCCTACGGCAGGCCCTCATCCTTTCGGACGGTAGTTTCATAATTTTCCTGGAACGGCCTATCTCCCTGGTGTTCCTGATCATTTCCTGCCTATCCGTTGTGCAAATCATCCGTATGGCCCGCAAGACAAGAAAGGCCTCGGCGCAGCCCGCAGACTAAGGTCGTCCTGCTGTATGGAAAAACTGAACTTAGAGAATCGAGCCTTTAAAAAAGGCAAAATACGAGACGGCGGCACAATGCCCCCGGCCAAAACCAAGCGGAAAAGCCGCGTTTATTCCGCGAAACGACAGATCGTATGATTAGAAACGCAAAGCGTTTCAAACGGAAAAGGCTCTAGGGTCAGGACTCATTAAAGGTAAAAAATGACAATGGCAGCAATATGGATTGCCGAAAGGAATGTATGGGCACAGCGATCATAGCGCATGGCTATGCGGCGCCAGTCTTTCAATCGAGCAAACATAT
>DWYJ01000011.1 GCA_019118745.1 Candidatus Desulfovibrio gallistercoris
AATATGTTTGCTCGATTGAAAGACTGGCGCCGCATAGCCATGCGCTATGATCGCTGTGCCCATACATTCCTTTCGGCAATCCATATTGCTGCCATTGTCATTTTTTACCTTTAATGAGTCCTGACCCTAGAACGCGCGCTGAAGGGAAAACGCGCTGGTGGCGACGCGAGGTGGCTGGTGCGAGAGGGGGGAATTGAACCCCCACGGATGAACCGCTGGATTCTAAGTCCAGTGCGTCTACCAGTTCCGCCACTCTCGCCTTGCCCAACACCTCTAGCACAGAGAAAGGTGGCTCGCAAGATTGTTCAGCGCAGCAGCAGGCTGCCCGCACTGTCTTCGGACGGCAGCACCTCACCGATGCAGGCCGCCAGATCCCCGGCTGCAAGCAGCTCCGCGCTCACGGACGATACCTGTTCCGCTGCCACAGCCAGCACAAGCCCGCCCGAAGTCTGCGCGTCAAACAGCAGGCTTTCCAGCGCCTCATCAAGCGGAGACACGCAGGTGGTGTAGGGTGAACAATACATGCGATTGGCATGGCTGCCGGAGGGAATGAAGCCAAGACGTGCGTAGTCCAGCGCTCCCGGCAGCAGCGGCACGCTTTCGGCGTCAATGGCCACGCGCACGCCAGAAGCCCGCGCCATCTCCAACAGATGCCCGCCCAAGCCGAAACCGGTGATGTCCGTCGCCGCAGAAAGACCGTAGTCCGCTATTATGCGCCCGCCCTCTTTGTTCAAGCGTCCACACCAGCGGCACAGCTCGGCCTCCGCTTCATCGCAGCCGTCCCATTGCGCCTTGACGGCCGTGGACAGCACACCGGTACCGATGGGCTTGGTCAGGATCAGCTTTTGGCCAGGGATCAGGCCCGAATTGACGGCTATATGCTCAGGGTCGATAAGGCCGCTGACCGCAAGACCGTACTTGAGCTCGTCATCCTGCACCGAATGCCCGCCAGCCAGCACTGCCCCGGCCTCAATGATCGCCTCCAGACCGCCGCGCAGGATACCGGCAAGGATCTCTTCAGGATCGTCCGCCAGCAAACAGGTGGGGAAGCAACAGATGTTCATGGCCGACCACGGCTCGCCACCCACCGCGTAGACGTCGGAAAGCGCATTGGCTGCGGCGATGCGGCCAAAAGCATGAGGATCGTTGACGACAGGCGCGAGAATGTCCACCGTCTGCACCAGCGCCCTGCCGGGGGGCAGACGCAGGACGACAGCGTCCTCGTTGCGGGCACGGCCGGCCAGCACACGCGCCTCAAGGTCTGACGGCAACTCGGCGAGCAGGCCGGCAAGGATGCGCTCCAGAGCCTCCGGAGCCACTTTGGCCGCTCAGCCGGCTGCTTTTGCCTTGTCCAAAAGTCGCATAGATCCTGCCTAAAATGAAAAAGGGGCCATAGCGGCCCCTCTTTGTTACATATCGTCCCAACTCACTAGGCGTTGGCGGCAGCTTCGGGAGCGGCCGCAGCCTCTTCGAGACGGGTCAGTTCGATGATCGCCATGGGGGCGTTGTCGCCCTTGCGGGGCATGGCCAGTTTCATGATGCGGGTGTAGCCGCCGGGAACGCCGGCGAACTTGGGCCCGACTTCATCAAACAGGCGCTTGACAAGCGCATGGTCGCACAGCACGCGGTAAGCCTGACGGCGGGCATGCAGATCGTTACGCTTGGCCAGGGTGATCAGAGGTTCCACCACGCCACGCAGTTCCTTGGCCTTCATTTCCGTGGTGCGGATACGGCCATGAAGAAGAAGCGCCTTGGCGAGATTGTGGAGCAGAGCCTTGCGATGCGACGGCGTGCGCGAAAGTTTTCTGCCGGAGTTGCTATGCCTCATTTTGCTGCTTCCTTTTCCATTCCTGGTATTTCTTCTCGAAACCGTCAACGCGCATGCCGAAATCAAGGCCCATGTCGAGCAGGACGCTCTTGATCTCGTCAAGAGACTTGCGCCCGAAGTTCTTGGTCTTGAGCATATCGGACTCGCTGCGCTGCACAAGCTCGCCCACAAGAGAGATGTTGGCGCTGCGCAGGCAGTTGGTCGCACGTACGGAGAGTTCGAGATCATCAATGTTTTTGAAGAGATGCTCATTCAGCTCACCGCTGTCGGTGCTGCCTGAATGGCAATCGCCGGAAATCCGCTCATCAAAGTTGATGAAGACGGAGATCTGATCCTTGATGATCTTGGCGCTATAGGCAATGGCATCTTCAGGCGTGAGAGAGCCATCCGTCCAAACTTCAAGGATGAGCCGGTCGTAGTTGGTCATCTGACCAACACGGGCCTGCTCCACCGTATAGGCAACCTTGCGCACCGGCGAAAAGCTCGAATCCAGCTTGATCAGGCCGATCTCGTCGGCAAGGCCCTCATGCATGTCGGCAGGGACATAGCCCTTGCCCATACGCACTTCAAGCTCCATCTCAAGCGTGATGTCCTCGGTCAGGGTGGCAATGTGCTGTTCGGGATTCAGCACGGTGACGTGCTGGTTCTCCTGAATGTCGGCGGCTGTCACCGCGCCCTTGCGATCCACCCGGAGCGTGAGGCGCTGCGGTTCGTCGGTATCCATGCGCAGGCGTACCTGCTTGAGGTTGAGCACGAGATCCGTCACGTCCTCAAGCACGCCGTGGATGGTCGTGAACTCGTGCTGCACTCCGGAAATCTTCGCAGAGACAAAGGCCGCCCCCTGAAGGGAGGCCAGAAGCACACGACGCATGGCGTTACCAATGGTAGTGCCGTATCCGCGCTCCAGCGGCTCGCACACGAACTTGCCGTGGGAGCTGCTGGCCGTCTCATCTTCGCGCACGATCTGGTCAGGCTTGACCAGTTCGTTCCAGTTACGCGAATTGATGAGGCGTTCGCCCTGTTTGTTAAGCATGGCTCACCCGCCTTATTTCGAGTAAAGTTCGACGATCAGCTGTTCGTTGACCGGGAACTGGATGTCATCACGCTGCGGCAGGGCTTTCACCGTACCCTTGAACGCGGCGCCGTCGGCTTCCAGCCAGCTGGGGCACCCGCGACGGGCCAGCACTTCCTGCGCTTCGGCGATCACGGGGATCTTGCGGTTCTTTTCAGGCACTTCCACGGTGTCGCCCACACGGACCTGCAGCGAAGGGATGTTCACCTTGCGGCCGTTGAGGGTGAAGATGCCGTGACGCACGAGCTGACGAGCCTGGTTGCGCGAATTGGCAAAGCCCATACGGTAGACGACATTGTCAAGGCGACGCTCAAGGATGACCAGCAGGTTGGTACCGGTCACGCCCTTCTGCATTTCGGCCTTTTCAAAGTAGCCGCGGAACTGGCGTTCCAGGATGCCGTAAGTGCGGCGGGTCTTCTGCTTTTCACGCAGCTGCACCGCGTATTCGCTCACTTTCTTGCGAGCGCGGCCATGCTGGCCGGGCGCGTAGGGACGACGATCCTGAGCACATTTATCAGTGAAGCAACGGTCGCCCTTGAGGAACAGCTTGCAGCCCTCACGGCGACAGATGCGGCATTTGGCTTCGGTATATTTGGCCATGAATCAATCCTCTTGTAGCTGAAGCGTTCCGCAACTAGACGCGACGGCGCTTGGGCGGCCGGCATCCGTTGTGCGGGATGGGCGTCACGTCACGAATGAAAGCCACACGGAAACCGACAGCGGCAATGGCGCGCATGGCGGCTTCACGACCGGAACCGGGGCCCTTCACATACACGCCCACGGTGCGCATGCCGTTTTCCTGAGCCTTGCGGGCCGCGGTTTCGGCTGCCACCTGAGCGGCAAAGGGCGTAGACTTACGCGAACCCTTGAAGCCGCTCTGACCGGAGGAAGCCCAGCTCACAGCGTTGCCGCGGGTATCGGTAAACGTGATGATGGTATTGTTGAAAGAAGCCTGGATGTGGGCGATGCCCACAGGAATGTTCTTCTTTTCCCTTTTCTTGACCGCTTTCTTGGGTCTGGCCATGACTACTATCCCTCAATCTCGTTTGCGCGAATCGATGTTACTTTTTCTTGCCCACAGCGCCACGACGGGGACCCTTGCGGGTGCGGGCGTTGGTGTGGGTACGCTGCCCGTGCACGGGCAGACCGCGACGATGACGAAGGCCGCGGTAGCAGCCGATGTCCATGAGACGCTTGATATTGCTGGAAACTTCACGGCGAAGATCGCCTTCCACCTTGTAGTTCTGTTCGAGTTCCTTACGGATCTCGTTCACTTCATCGGCAGAAAGATCGTCGATATTGCGTTCCCAGTTGACACCCGTGGTGTCGAGGATCTTGAGGGCCGTCGTGCGGCCGATGCCATAAATATAGGTGAGAGCAATGTCCACCCGTTTGCCACGCGGCAAATCAACACCTGCAATTCTCGCCACAGTACGTCTCCTGCCTAGCCCTGGCGCTGTTTATGCCGGGGGTTTTCGCAGATAACTCGAAGAACGCCCTTGCGCCGGATCACTTTGCACTTGGGGCATATTTTCTTGACGGAAGGTCTGACTTTCATAACTCGTCTCCAATTGGGGCAAGGCCTAGCCTTGCATGCCCGGATTTTACTTGCCGCAATCCCGGCCGGAAATCCGGGCCAGTGGGCTGCTCCTCCCCCGGTTGGGGCTGCAGGAACAGAAACCTTTATCCATCTTTCGTACGACTGTCAACCACTAATGGTCTGCCGGTTGAGCCCGCGATCCGATATGCTCAGGATGCGGGGCCCGTCGTGGGTGATGGCGACGCTGTGCTCAAAATGCGCAGCCCACTTGCCATCCCGCGTCACGGCAGTCCACTTGTCATCCAGAATGTCCACTTCATAGGTGCCGATGGTCACCATGGGTTCGATGGCGATCACCATTCCGTTCTGCAGGGTAAGCCCCCGCATGCCCGGCTTGAAGTTGGGCACTTCCGGCTTTTCGTGCATCTTTGCGCCGACCCCGTGGCCGACGAAACGACGCACGACATTGAAACCGGCCGCCTCCACATAGGCCTGCACGGCAGCGCCGATGGCGTAGACATCATTGCCCGCCCTGGCCTGCTCGATGCCGACGTAGAGACTTTCCTCCGTCACCTGCATGAGGCGGTGGGCCTCAGGGCTCACCTGCCCTACGGGGAATGTCCGTGCGGCGTCCCCCACGAACCCCTCGTACACCACGCCCATATCCACGCTCACGATATCGCCTTCCTCAAGCAGCCGCGGGGAAGGAAAACCGTGAACAACCTGCTCATTGACGGAACAGCAGGTGGCATAGGGGTAGCCGCAGTAACCGAGGAATGCCGGCTTCACCTTGTAGCTCGCGCACATGTCGCGCGCGATCTCCTCAAAGCGCATGGTCGGCACCCCGGGAGCCACAGCGTCCCCGATGGCGTCAAGAATATTGGCGACCATGCGGTTCGCCTCTCTCAGGCAGGCGATCTCGCGGTCATTCTTGATGAATGCGCCCTGGTATTTTTTCATGTACGTATCCTTGGACCTACAGCTTGCCGGCCTTGCGAGCCTTGTTCATGAGGCCCTGGTATTGCGTGGAAATCATGTGCGACTCGATCTGATTCCTGAAGTCCATGGCCACGCCCACAAGAATGAGCAGGCTCGTGCCGCCGAAGTAGAACGGCACATTGAACCAGCTGTACATGAGCATGGGCAGCACGGATACGATGGAGATGTACACGCCGCCCGAAAGGGTCAGACGCGACAGCACCGTATCGATGTACTCCTGCGTCTTCTCGCCGGGACGGATGCCCGGGATGAAGCCGCCGTTCTTCTTCAGGTTCTCGGCCATGTCCTTGGGGTCAAAGATGATGGCCGTGTAGAAGTAGCAGAAGAAGAAGATCAGGGCCACATAGATGATGTTGTACACGATCGTATGCGGCGCGAAGAAGTCGGCAACATGCTTGACGTATTCGTTGGTGGCAAACTGACCGACCGTTGCCGGGAACAGGAGCAGCGAGGAAGCGAAGATGGGCGGGATGACGCCCGCCGTGTTCAGGCGCAGCGGCAGATGGGTATTCTGCCCGCCGAACATCTTGCGTCCGATCTGACGCTTGGCATAGCTCACCGGTATACGGCGCTGCGCGGTCTCGATGAAGACGATGGCCGCGAGGACCACTGCCATGAGCAGCACGACGGACACCGCCACGAAGATGGACATGCTGCCCGAGCTGATGAGCTCGATGGACTGCATGATGCCGCGCGGGATGCCTACGACGATGCCGCAGAAGATGATCAGCGATATGCCGTTGCCGATGCCTCGCTCGGTGATCTGCTCACCGAACCACATGACCAGCATGGAACCGGCCGTAAAGGTCGCCATGGTCATCATGCGGAACTGCCAGCCGGGATTCAGGACGATGGAGGATTGCCCCATGGTCATGGATTCCAGCCCCACGGAAATGCCGAGCCCCTGCACCAGGGTGATGAGCACCGTGAGATAACGGGTGTATTGCGTGATCTTTCGCCGACCGGCCTGTCCCTCTTCCTTGGCCATGCGCTTGATGTCGGGACTCACCACCTGCAAAAGCTGCATAATGATGGAGGCCGAAATGTACGGCATGACGCCGAGGGCAAAGACCGACACATTGGACAGCGCGCCCCCCGAAAACATGTCGAACATGCCGAAGAGCGTCCCCTGCATGCTGTTGACATACTCCTTGAGGGCCACGGTGTTCACGCCCGGTACCGGCACATGCACGCCGATCCGGTAGAAACAGAGCAGCAGAAACGTCCAGCCAAGGCGTTTGAGGAGCGAGCGCTGCCCATCCATGTTGTTCACGGTTCCAGAAGCCATGCAATTCTCGTTCGTTTTGCTCCCGCATGGTTAATGCGCCCGCCATTGCCCCTAAGGACAATGGCGCGGCGCGTACTTCGCGGTCGGACGTGTTTACTTAGTTGTTCGTGGAAGCCGCTTCCAGTTCGCTCACTTCGCCGCCGGCGTTGCGGATCTTCTCCGCAGCGGCCTGGCTGAACTTGTGGGCTTCGACCTTGACGGCCGTGCTCACTTCGCCGCGGGAAAGCACCTTCACAGGCGCACCCATGCGGGCGAGACCGCGGGCATAGATGTCGTCGAGCGTGATCTCGCTCTTGCCGGCAAAGGCTTCCAGCAGGCGATCCAGGTTGACGACGTCATAGGTCACCTTGAACAGGAAGTTCTTGAAGCCATGCTTGGGCAGACGACGCTGCAAGGGCATCTGACCGCCTTCGAAACCGGGGCGGACGCCGCCGCCGGCACGGGCATTCTGGCCCTTGTGGCCCTTGCCCGACGTGCAGCCAAGGCCGGAACCGGCGCCGCGGCCCACACGACGGCGGGTTTTGCGCTCTTCCGGAAAAGGAAAGAGATTGTGCAACTGCATGATCTATACTCCTCCGGTCCCGTGACTAGTCGATCACGGCAACCAGGTGCGAAACTTTGGCGATGATGCCCCGGATGGCCGGGGTGTCCTGGAACGTCCTGACCTTTTCGCGACGCTTGAGGCCAAGGGAGTCCAACAGCTTGCGCTGCGCAGGGGTGCTGCCGATGCGCGAACGCACGAGTTTGACCTTGATTTCAGCCATGACTACTTCCTCGGAGCTTCCAGCTTCTTGCCGCGCAGTTCGGAGACTTCGTCAGCGCTCCGCAGGGAGACGAGGCCCTGCATGGTCGCACGCAGCACGTTGTGGGGATTGTTGGTGCCGATGGCCTTGGCGAGCACGTCCCGCACGCCCACAGCTTCCATGACCGCACGCACGGCGCCGCCGGCGATGATGCCAGTACCTTCGGAAGCGGGCTTGAGCATGACGCGGCCGGCGCCGAAGCGGCCGAGCACTTCATAGGGCAGCGTGCCGTCCACCAGAGGGATCTGCACGCGGCTCTTGCGGGCGCGTTCGGTAGCCTTGCGCAGAGCTTCCGGCACTTCCTGGGCCTTGCCCAGGCCAAAGCCCACGCCGCCCTTGCCGTCACCGACGACCACAAGCGCGCTGAAGCTGAAACGGCGACCGCCCTTGACGACCTTGGCCACGCGATTCAGGGCGACGATCTTCTCGATTTCGCCCAGTTCGTTCATCGGGGTTTCGGTATTTTCACGCATATTAGAACTCCAGGCCGCCTTCGCGCGCGCCGTCTGCCACGGCCTTCACGCGGCCGTGGTAAAGGTAACCGTTGCGATCGAACACCACCTGGCTGATATTCTTTTCCTTGGCCAGACGGGCGATTTCCTTGCCGACCTTGGTGGCGCCTTCAAGATTGCAGTGCACGCCGGCTTCGGTCTTGGCAAGCTGCAGGGTGGAGGCGGAAACAAGGGTCGCGCCTTCGATGTCGTTCACGATCTGCGCATAGATGTGCATGTTGGAACGATACACCACCAGACGCGGACGGTCCGGGGTGCCGTTGACCTTCTTGCGGATGCGGATCTTGCGGCGCTGACGGGATTCATTTTTGGAAAGTTTCATGTGCGCCCCCTACCTACTTCTTGCCGCCCGACTTGCCGACCTTGCGGCGAATCGTCTCGGTGGTATACTTGATGCCCTTGCCCTTGTAGGGTTCAGGCTTGCGGATGCGGCGGATCTTGGCGGCCATCTCGCCCACCAGTTCCTTGTTGACGCCGGTGAGCGTCAGCACCTGACCTTCCGCGCTGGCCTTGATGCCGTCGGGCAGTTCCACGATCACAGGGTGGGAATAGCCCACGGAGAGTTCGACCATATTGCCCTTGACGGCCACGCGGTAACCGACGCCGACGACTTCCAGGGACTTGGAGAAGCCCTTGGTCACGCCTTCGATGCAGTTGGCCAGCAGGGTACGGCGCAGGCCGTGCTGGGCGCGGCACTGGCGGGTCTCTTCACGACGGGTGATGACCACATGCCCGTCGGCCAGTTCATAATTGAGCAGGCCGCACACGGGGGTGCTGATGGTGCCCTTGGGTCCCTTCACTTCCACAACATCCGTGCCGATCTTCACTTCAACGCCGGAAGGCACGGCAATAGGCTGTTTTCCAATACGAGACATGGTGCACCGCCTACCAGATTTCACACAGAAGTTCGCCGCCCACCTTCTTCTCGTGAGCGGTCATGCCGTCCAGCACGCCGCTGGACGTGGACAGAATGCAAATGCCGAGGCCGTTCTGCACCTTGGGGATGTGATGGGCGCCCACGTACACGCGACGGCCGGGGGTGCTCACACGCTTGAGGCCGGAAATGGCGGCCTTGCCCTTGAGGTACTTCAGGGTGATGGTGATGTTCCGCTCATCCATGGCCACGTCTTCGACGTAACCTTCCCGCTTGAGGATGTCGGCAAGGGCCACTTTCATCTTCGAGCGCGGCACATTCACTTCCTTGTGCAGGGCCAAATGTGCGTTGCGGATACGGGTCAGCATATCCGCAATAGGATCTGTCATCATCGATAGCTCCTAACTACATGTTTTGACGGCAGGGTTACCGGCCCTATGCCGGCACTTCCCGACGTGAATCTGTTGTCTTTACCCCATGAATGCAGAAATTGCAAGCCCCGCGGGGTAAGGCGAAGGCAGCAAAAAGGGGACGGACACATGTCCGTCCCCTTGCCGTCTGTACGGGCGAAACGCTTACCAGCTCGACTTGCGAACGCCGGGGAGCTCGCCACGAAGGGCCATGTTGCGGAAGCAGATACGGCAGATGCCGAACTGGCGCATGAAGGCGCGCGGACGACCGCAGATGGGGCAGCGATTGTAGGCGCGAGAGCTGAACTTGGCCTTGCGCCGGGCTTTGACTTCAAGAGAGGTGCGCGACATAGCTTACTCCTACTTGCGGAAGGGCATGCCCAGCTGATCGAGGAGGAACTTGCCTTCCTTGTCGGTGCTGGCGGTGGTCACGATGGTGATGTTCATGCCCTTGGGATTTTCCACACGGTCCACTTCCAGTTCGGGGAAGATGGTGTGTTCCTTGATGCCGAGGGTGAAGTTGCCGCGACCGTCAAAGCCGCGATCCGGAATGCCGCGGAAGTCGCGCACACGGGGCAGGGCAAAGTTCATCAGCTTGTCCAGGAAGTCCCACATGCGATCCTTGCGCAGGGTGACGCGAGCACCGATGGGCATGCCTTCACGCAGCTTGAAGGAAGCAATGGACTTCTTGGCGCGGGTCACCACGGCCTTCTGCCCGGCAATGGCGCTCAGTTCGGCCACGGCCTCTTCCATCAGCTTGTTGTTCTGGCTGGCGGCGCCCAGACCGATATTCAGAGAGATCTTCTGGATCCCGGGCAGTTGCATGGGGGAGCTGTAATTGAACTCCTTCTGCAGTACCGGAATCACCTTCTCCCGATAAATCTTTTCAAGGCGGGTCATCGTATCACCTTATTCCATGACTTCGTTGCACTCTTTGCAGAAGCGCACTTTCTTGGTTTTGCCCTCGGACTCAATGTACTTGTAGCCCACGCGGGTAGGCTTGGCGCAAGCCGAGCAGACCACCATCACATTGGACACGTGGATGGGCATTTCCTTTTCCACGATGCCGCCGGGCTGCTGCGCGTAGGGGTTGGGGCGCATATGGCGCTTGACCATATTCACCTTTTCCACCAGCACGCGATCCTTCTTGCGCAGGATCTTCAGCACCTTGCCGACCTTGCCCTTGTCCTTGCCGGTGATGACCATCACCTTGTCGTCCTTGCGGATGCGATACGCTTTCATAGTCATCTCCTACAGCACTTCCGGAGCAAGGGAAATGATCTTCATGAAGTTGGCGGCACGCAGCTCACGGGCCACGGGTCCGAAGATACGGGTACCCACGGGCTCACCCTGGTTGGAGAGCAGCACGGCGGCGTTGCCGTCAAACTTGATGTAGCTGCCATCCATGCGGCGCACTTCCTTGGCGGTACGCACGATGACGGCCTTCATCACGTCACCCTTCTTGACCTTGCTGTGGGGCATGGCTTCCTTGACGGACACCACGATGATGTCGCCCACAGAAGCGTAACGACGGTGCGAACCGCCGAGCACCTTGATGCAGGCCACCTTTTTGGCGCCGGAGTTATCGGCAACCTGAAGCGTAGATTCTACCTGGATCATGGCGATTACCCTTACACAGCCTTTTCAATGATGGAGACCAGATGCCAGCGCTTGTTGCGCGACATGGGACGGAACTCCACGATTTTGACCTTGTCACCCATACCGCATTCGTTCATGGGATCATGAGCCGTGAACTTCTTGCGGCGCCTCACATACTTCTTGAGCAGAGGATGCTTCACCAGCGTCTCAACGCGCACGACAATGGTCTTGTCGTTCTTGTCGCTGACCACGATGCCGGTAAGCGTTCTGCCCTTGCGATCTTCCAGAGCTTGCATGGTTCAGCCCTCTAGTCCTTTTCGTTCAGTACGGTGGAAATGCGCGCCACCAGACGGCGGGCAGCCTTGAGCTCGGAGGTCTTCTCAAGCTGCGCGGTGGCGTGCTTGAAACGAGCCGTCATCAGGGCTTCGCGCTCTTCGGCCAGCTTGGAACGCAGTTCCTCGGCGCTCAGCTTGCGCAGATCGGCAGCCTTGAGCACAGTGGCCTTCTTTTCGGTCTTCTTGGCAGCCATTACAGCCCCTCCCTCACCACGATGATGGTCTTCACGGGCAGTTTGTGGGCGGCGCGGGTCAGAGCCTCGCGGGCCAGCTCAAGGCTGACGCCCTTGATTTCATACAGGACGCGGCCGGGCTTGACCGGCGCGCACCAGCCCACCGGGGCGCCCTTACCGGAACCCTGACGGGTTTCCAGAGGCTTGGCGGTCACAGGGCGGTCGGGGAAGACGCGGATCCACACTTTGCCGCCACGCTTGATGTGACGCATCATGGCAATACGGGCGGCTTCGATCTGCTGGCTGGAGAGCTGGCCGTGCTGAACGGCCTTGAGGCCGATATCGCCAAAGGCAATGGTGGCGCCACGGGTGGCGAGGCCGCGCAGACGGCCCTTCTGCCATTTACGGAATTTTACTTTCTTGGGCGCGAGCATTACTGATCAACCTCTTTGTCAAGGATTTCACCCTTGTAGATCCAAACCTTGACACCAATGATGCCATAGGTGGTACGCGCTTCGGCAAAGCCGTAGTCGATGTCGGCGCGCAGGGTCTGCAAAGGCACGCGGCCATCACGGTACCATTCGGTACGGGCGATTTCCGCACCGGCCAGGCGGCCGGCGCAGGTCACCTTGATGCCTTCGCCGCCGAACTTGCGGGCCATGGTCACCGTGCGCTTCATGGCGCGGCGGAAGGCCACACGGCGCTCCAGCTGCTGGGCGATGTTCTCGGCCACCAGCTGGGCTTCGATCTCGGGACGGCGGATCTCATTCACTTCCAGCGAGAATTCGCGGCCGAACTTCTGGCGCAGGTCATTGCGCAGCTTTTCGATCTCCACGCCCTTGCGGCCGATGACGATGCCGGGACGAGCGGTGGAAAGGATCAGGCGCACTTTGCCGCCGGCGCGTTCGATCTCGATCTTCGCCAGGCCCGCATGATAGAGGAGCTTCTTGACGAAGGCGCGAATCTTGCTGTCCTCGTAGACAAAGGCAGGGTATTCCTTCTTGCTGAACCAGCGGGACTGCCAGTTCTTGTTGTACCCAAGCCGGAAGCCAAACGGATGTACTTTCTGACCCATAGCCTATTCCTGCCCTTCTGCGAGTATGACGGTAACGTGACTGGTACGCTTGTGAATCTTGGTGGCGCGGCCCTGAGCGCGGGGCATGAAGCGCTTCCAGGTCGGGCCTTCGTTCACGATGACTTCCTTGACCACCATGGCGTCCACATTCACGCCGCCGAGCTGGGAGGCATTGGCCAGCGCGCTTTTCAGCACGTTGAGCAGCACGCCCGCGGGCTTGTTGGGGGTGAAGCGCAGAATGTTGAGCGCCTCTTCCACACCGCGGCCCTGCACGTTCTTGGCCACAAGACGGGTCTTGCGGGGAGAAACCCGCTGGAACTTTGCGATAGCTTTCGATTCCATATCCCTACCCTACTTCTTGCCGGCCTTGGCCTTTTTGTCGGCAGCATGACCGTGGAAGGTGCGGGTGGGCGAGAATTCGCCCAGCTTATGGCCCACCATGTTTTCGGTCACGAACACCGGCACGAACTTCTTGCCATTGTGCACCGCAAAGGTCAGCCCCACCATTTCGGGCAGGATGGTCGAGCGGCGCGACCAGGTCTTGACGACGCGGCGGTCATTGTTGGCCACGGCGGTTTCGACCTTCTTCATCAGATGGCCGTCAATGAACGGCCCTTTTTTCAGCGATCTGGGCATGTGCTACTCCTACTTCTGGCCGCGGCGCTTGATGATAAGACGCGAGGACGCCTTGTTGCGGTCGCGGGTCTTGAAGCCCTTGGCAGGCATACCCCAGGGCGACACGGGGTGACGGCCACCGGAGCTGCGGCCTTCGCCGCCGCCCAGGGGGTGGTCGATGGGGTTCATGGCCACGCCGCGGACCTTGGGACGGCGACCGAGCCAGCGGTTACGACCGGCCTTGCCCAGCGAGATGTTCTCGTGCTGGATGTTGCCCACCTGGCCCACGGTCGCCACGCAGGCGGCGAGCACCTTGCGGACTTCGCCGGAGGGCAGACGCAGCAGGGCGTACTTGCCTTCCTTGGCGATGAGCTGGGCGTAGGTGCCGGCGGCGCGGCAGAGCTGGCCGCCCTTGCCGGGATACAGTTCCACGTTGTGGATGACCGTACCCACGGGGATGCGGGCCATCTGCATGGCGTTGCCGGGCTTGATGTCCGCGCCTTCGCCGGAGATGACCACATCGCCTTGGTTCAGACCCACGGGGGCGATGATGTAGCGCTTTTCGCCGTCGGCATAGTGCAGCAGGGCGATGCGGGCGGTACGGTTGGGGTCGTACTCGATGTGCGCCACCTTGGCCTGGATGCCCAGCTTGTTGCGCTTGAAGTCGATGATACGGTACAGGCGCTTGACGCCGCCGCCACGACGGCGGCTGGTCACGCGGCCACGATTGTTGCGGCCGGCCTTCTTGGTCAGACCGACAGTCAGCGACTTCTCCGGAGTGGAGCGGGTGATTTCCTCAAAATCGGAAACCGTCTGGAAACGGCGCCCCGCGGAGGTCGGTTTCAGCTTGCGGACAGCCATGGTTACACTCCCTCGAAGAACTCGATTTTATCGCCCTGACGCAGGGTCACGTAGGCTTTCTTGTAGCCGGGCTTGCGGCCGACCACGCGGCCCTGGCGCTCACGATCGGAGGGCGCCTTGCGAACCACGTTGACGGATTCCACTTTCACATTGAACGCCTTTTCCACGGCCTGCTGGATCTCCAGCTTGTTGGCCTTGGGATGGACGTAAAAAGCCACCTGGTTGGACGTATCCTTGAGCAGGGTCGTCTTTTCGGTCAGCAGGGGCTTGATAAGAACCTGAGTATATTCCATGACTACGCCCCTTTCTTCTCGAAGCGGGCCTGCACGGGGCTGACGGCGCCTTCCAGCAGCACGAGCTGCTTGTGGCGAAGCACTTCCAGCACGCTCAGGCGGTCGGGAGTGGTCAGCGTGAGGCCGGGGATGTTGCGGGCCGAACGGGTCAGCGCCTCGTTGTCCTCGGGGGTCACGATGAGCGCCTTGGTCAGGCCCAGGGTGTCAGCCACCTTGGCAAAGTGCTTGGTCTTGGCTTCAGGCAGTTCGATGGCCTTGACGACCATGAGGTTCTCGGCAGCCAGACGGCTGGAGAGCGCCATCTTCAGCGCCAGAGCGCGCACCTTGCTGTTCACCTTGAAGCTGTAGTCGCGGGGCTGGGGGCCGAAGATGATGGCCCCGCCGCGCCAGATGGGCGAACGGTTGGAGCCGGAACGGGCCCGGCCGGTGCCCTTCTGCTTCCAGGGCTTGTTGCCGCCGCCGGAAACGAAGGCACGGGTCTTGGTCTGATGCGTGCCGGCACGCTTGGCGGCCATCTGGGCGCGCACCACGAGATTGAGGATCTCGGGGCGGGCCTCCACTTCAAACACTTCGGGAGCCAGCGTCACTTCGCCGGCTTTCACCTTGTTCTGGTCAAAAACTGTAATGGTAGCCATGCTGCTTCTCCTACTGCTTGCGGATCAGCACCAGCCCGTTCTTGGGGCCGGGCACGGAACCTTTGACCAGAATGACGTTATCCTCGGGACGCACGTCAACAATCATAAGGCCCATTTCCGTCACGGTTTCATTGCCCCAGTGGCCGGCCATCTTGCGGCCCTTGAACACGTGGCCGGGGAAGGTGTTGTTACCGATGGAGCCGTTGTTGCGGTGCACCTTTTCGCAGCCGTGCGTGTCCTTGGAACCGGCGAAGTTCCAGCGTCGCATCCGGCCCTGATAGCCCTTACCAAGGCTCGTGCCGGTCACTTTCACCTTGTCGCCGGCGGCGAACATTTCCACGGTGAGCTGCTGGCCGGCTTCCATTTCCGGAGCGCCTTCCAGACGGATCTCCCGCAGATGACGGTACAGACCGGTGCCGGCCTTGGCGAAATGGCCGCGCATGGCCTTGCCGACGTGCTTTTCCTTGGCTTCGGTCAGCGCGATCTGCAACGCGTTGTAGCCGTCCTTTTCCACCGTTTTCACCTGGGTGACGGGGCAGGGGCCAGCCTGTATCACGGTAACGGGCACAGCGGCGCCGTCACCGGCGAAAATACGGGTCATGCCAAGCTTGCGACCCAAAATTCCCATTTTCTCAGCCATGACTGCCTCTCACTAGAGCTTGATTTCCACGTCCACGCCGGCGGGCAGAGAAAGCTTGCCAAGGGCGTCGACGGTCTGCTGCGTGGGTTCAAGAATATCCATAAGCCGTTTGTGGATGCGCATTTCAAACTGCTCGCGGGACTTCTTGTTCACATGCACGGAACGCTGGATGGTATATTTGTGGATGTTGGTGGGCAGGGGGATGGGTCCCGCCACACCGGCACCGGTATTGCGCGCCGTGTCCACGATTTCCGCAACAGCCTTGTCCAGGATGCGGAAGTCGTAGGCCTTGAGCTTGATCCGAATGCGATCGCTGCCAACTGTCGTCATGTTGCCTACTCCGTTTGAAAAAACATCCCGCGCCGGTTGGGTGCAACGCAGGTTCCTTCACAACTTACAACGAGCCACACCAATGGCCCGATGGGCCGCCTACCCGGCGGACGTCGTAGGGCATTCAACGAGGGAGATGCGCTTGATCAGCGCTCATCACAGGACCGGTTTCCCGGAATTCGGAGGAGTGAGGACGCATGAGCGTGCCGCATCATCCGTGTGATGCTCCCCGGCGTCACCCATGCCTGCCGCTCCAGGAAGGAGCAGCGAGGAGGTCCCGCAGGGTCACCAAATGGGGTAAACTACCCCTTACCTTTACAGCCCCGGGTCGCTGCACGCGGCAGCGGGATCCGTCATCGGGCTGGAACGGCTCGACATTGTCCGGCATCTGGTAACGCCTGCACATGTCAAAGTCTCCCCTTGCGGGGAGATACAGCAGGACAGACTCGATCTGCCCTTCCCTGCCGTCCAGGGATTTGCCCCTTTCGAGGGGCAGGGGTACTTAGTAGCTTCTTCAGGAAAAAAGGTCAAGCCTTTTCTCCACGGCTGCCGGTCAAATGCGGGCGGACTCTCCGCGCTCTCCCCCGCCCGCCGTCGCCGGCGGCTGCGTCTGCTCCCGCCAGTAGACCGCGGCGGCGCGGGCGGTCTCGTCAACGCCGCGCGACGTGTAGAGCGCACACAGCTGCCGCCACAGGCGCTGCCGCAACGCCAAAAGTTCCGACTCCGGCACGCCGCGGCGGCACAGCTCCTCGATCTGCTGCCATAGCTGGCGCAGAGCCTGCATCTCCCGGCTGTGGCTCAGGCGCGGGGCGGCGGCCGGCGTCGCCTCAGGCCCGTCCGGTCCTTCTGCCGGATAGCCCCAACCGGCCTGCCGGGCCCAGTCCGCCCCCAGGCCCAGCCAGGGGACGACCGCCGTATCCCGTACGCCGGGCCGGGTGCAGCCCGCGTAGAAGTTGTCCAGCGTCCGCGCCCCGCCCGGCACCGGGGTGGCCAGACCGCGCGCTATCTTGGCTTCGAAATCCTGTTGCGATTTATAGTAGTAATGATTGACGCGAAGATGTCGGGCCGTGGGATAGGAGCAGGGCCCGGCCACGGGGAAACCGTCCTCGTTGACCGCAAAGGCCCCTTCCCGGTAGGCGAAATGATGCGGCGACAGCGGCCGGGTCACCAGTTCGGGGCGAACGATGCTCTTGACGTGACCGTCCAGCCCCAGCGCCTCGCCGTAGTTGGCCAGCGTCCCGCCCGCCGGACGCCGCAAGTGCCCGGCGCTGCCCATCATCATCCAGTGCAGGACCAGTCCGCCGAAACGCTCGTACGGCCGCAGCAGGCGGCTCAGGGGCGGCACGTCGTCCGCGCTCCCCGGTTCGCTCAGGGGCACGAGGAATTCGTCGATGTCGAGGAAGGCCAGCCAGAACGTCCGCCCGCGCCAGAGCCGGAGGGCATGGAAATAGGCGGAAAGCTGCGGCGCGTCACGCAGGGGGATGTCCGTCACGCTGACCGCGCCCCGCGCCACCAGAGGCGCGAGGACCTCCCGCAGCGGTTCGCGGCTGCCGTTGTCGTACAGGGCGACGTGCGAGAAGCCCAGCCCCAGATGGTAGCAGACCCATTCCCGCACATCGTCCGCCGCCTCGTCGCGGGCGATGCCGCACAGGCAGGCCGCCCTAAGCGTCACGGGAACGCCCGCCCGCCGCTTCGCTTTCGCCCAGCAGCGCCCGGGCGTAATCCTCGCCGTTGAAAGGCCGCAGGTCTTCCAGCTTTTCGCCCAGCCCCACGTAGGAGATGGGCAGATGTTCCTGCATGGCCACGGCGATGGCCACGCCGCCCTTGGCGGTGCCGTCCAGCTTGGTGAGGATGAGCTCATCCACGCCCGCCGCCTCCTTGAAGAGCCGGGCCTGCGAAAGGGCGTTCTGCCCGGTGGTGGCGTCGATGACCAGCACGGTGCGATGCGGCGCGCCGGCGTGCTTCTTGCCGATGACCTGACGGATCTTGGTCAGCTCCTCCATAAGGTTGACCTTGGTCTGGAGGCGGCCCGCCGTATCCACGAACAGGATGTCCACCTTTTCCTTCAGCGCGCGATCCATCGCCTCGTAGGCGACCGAAGCCGGATCGGAGCCCGCCGCGCGGGCGTGGAAAAGCGCGCCCACCCGCTCGGCCCAGACCTGGAGCTGTTCGATGGCCGCCGCGCGGAAGGTGTCCGCCGCAGCGATCATGACCGTTTTGCCCTGCATGCGGGCTCGGTGGGCCAGCTTGGCGATGGTGGTGGTCTTGCCCACGCCGTTGACGCCGATGAAGAGCACCACCTCGGGCGGGTTCACGGCCGCGATGCGGCGCGGCGCCTGGAAGATCTCCGCCAGCTCGCTCATGAGCAGGCCGCGCACGTCGGCGGCGCTGGTCACGCCTTCCTTGCGGGCCCGTTCGCGCAGGCGCTCCACCAGCTCCAGCGCGGGCTCATAGCCCAGGTCGGCCATGATGAAGAGCTCCTCCAGCTCTTCCCAGAAGGCGTCGTCCAGCTCGCCGTGCGAGGCGAACAAGGCATTGAGGCCGCGGGAGAACTGCTCCCGCGTACGGCTCAACCCCTGACTGATCTTGAGGAAGAGGCGGCTGCGTTCGTCCTCTTCGTCCTCCATATCCAGGGCCAGCGCCAGCCGGTATTGCAGTTCGGAACGAAAATCCGCCACGTAGCGGTAGTCCATGCGCCGCGTCCACTGCCGGAAGTCCTCCACGAAAGCGGAGGCTTCCGCGGCCGGCGTCTCCAGAGCCGCCAGCAGGAAGGAGAGCCGCTGCCAGAGCAACTCGTCGGCCGTCTCCACGCCGTCCAGCACGATGTCCAGCCAGACGGAAAGGCGCGGTTCAGCCTGACGCAGCCGCAGGGTGAGGGCCTGCGTTTCCGCGCTGTCAGCGGGCGCGGACGCCGGCACGGGAGCGGACGCCGCAGCGGCAGCCTGTTCCGCCGCAGGCGCTTGCGGAGCGGGCTCCCCGGCCTGTGGTGCGGGAGGGACGGCCTCCTCCGGCTGCGGGGCGGCCTCGCGTTCTTCCTCCGCAACAGCGGGGGACGGCTCGGTGGAGACGGGGGCGGCCGGCGTCTGCTGCGGGGCAGCACCGCCGGGGGTCTCCGATTCCGGGGCGGCTCCGCCGCCGAACAACTTCTTTACAGCAGAGAAAAAACCCATACGCAGCCTCACTTCACTTTTTGCGGCGCGGCCAGCGCCGTCAGTACCTCACGCAGGGCCACGGAACAATTTTCCACGGCTGTGGCGTGGGTCTCACACTGGGGATCATTGAGCGCCGTCTGCATGGCGCGGGCCGTTTCCGACAGGCGCTCCGCCCCCAGACAGGGAGCGGCCTTTTCCAGCGTCTGCCCCAGGCGGCAGAGCCCGGCCAGTTCATTTTCCTCATACAGACGGGTCAACACCACCGGGCCGCGCTCAAAGGTCTGCCGGAACAGACCGGCCGTCACGCGCCAACTCTCGGGATGGCTGCGCTGATAGCTCCGCCCCAGTTCGGGACTGATGACCACGGGGCCCTCCTCCACCGGCGGCTCGACCTTGCCGTCGTTATCCGCAGTCGGGGCCTCCTCGCCGTCCACCGGGCTCAGGCCCAGTCTGATGGGCGGCGTCCGGGGCGCGGCGACAACGGCCTCACCGGAGGACGCGCCCTCGTTGCCGCGCAGCAGCTGCCAGCGGGCATACGCCCAGCGCCTGGCATGAGCCAGATCCCCCCAGTAGGCGTAAAGGGCCAGCAGGGCCGCCGTCAGATAGACCAGCCAGAGCGCACCCTGCCAGATCTCCCGGTCACGCCCGGCCCGGATCTCGGCGGCCGCCTCACGCCGGGAAAGGTAGACCTCCACCTTGCCGATGAACTGGCCTTCCATGCTGAGCTGGCTCATGCCCTGCACCGCATGTTCGGTGATCTCGTCGTCCCAGGGCACAGGTTCCCACTGGTAATTGCGGCGCATGCCGTCAAAAAATCCCTGCCGTGTCTGCACCATGATCCCGTAGATGCGCGTATCTTCCATAACGCTCATGATCACCGTGCGCACGGCCAGCTCGTCCATCTCCCAGGCCGGCAGACTCAGCAGGCCCGCCACCTGCGCGGCGGCCCGCCCGGCTTCGCTGATGAGCCGGCTCTCCACATCCCGCCGCACGGCGGACACGCCCCAGACGACTTGCAGCACCAGCAGCAGGACGCCCAGCCCCCAGATGCCGAGGGCCGCCAGACGACGCCATTTCCTTCGTTCACTCATAATGAAGCTCTTGAATCGTCATTGCCGCCGCAGGAGCCGCCGCCCCAGTCGGCATATATCTCTGTCGCGCATGAACAGGAGCGCCGGAGGCCAGACCAGCAGGCCCGCGGCCACGGATAGTCCGAGACGTCCCCAGGAGGGCAAACCGGCCGTCAGCAGGTATGTCGCCCCGGCCGCCAGCCCTACCAGAGCGGCAGCGGCGGCCTGAACGCTGCCAAAACGCCACGCCCGCCGCCGGGCTTCGCCGGAAGCGGCCGCATGCCGCCCCAGCCCCCACAACAGCGCCGTCTGTACCCAGAGGGCGAAACTTGCCGCCGCCGCAGCCCCCGCTCCACGCACGGGCGCATCCAGCACGCGGATCAGCAGCAGGCCCGTGCCCAGAGCCAGCAGAGGCGTCAGCAGCCCCGTCAGTGCCGTCAGGCGACGGCGTCCGGCGGCGTGACAGCCCGCCAGCAGACAGCGGCTCACGGCGCAAGCCGGCAAACAGGGCACATAGGCGAGAACAGCCAACGCCGTCAACCGTACCGCATTTGCGTCAAAAGCGCCATGCCCCAGCAGGCAGTCCACCAGCGGCCCGGAGACCGCCGCCAGACCGGCCGCGGCAGGCAGGGAAAGGCGCACGGCCCAGCGCAGGGACGCATCCCGCAAGAGGGCGAAATCCCGCCAGCGGCCAGCGCGTGCCAGACGGCTCAGGCGCGGCAGGGCCGCCATGCCCAGACAGGCCCCCACGAGCCCCAGCGGCAGTTCCAGCAGGCGTTCGGCATAATACAGGGCCGCCATGTTCCCCTCTCCGGCCAGCGAGGCGGGCCACATGGCGGCCAGCATGGCCAGCTGCGGCGCTGACGCGGCCAGCGCGCCCGCCGGGAGCTGACACAGCAGCCGCCAGGCCTCGCGCGGCGGCAGGGAGGGCCGAACAGCCGTGCGCCGCACGCGGAAACGGAGACGGGGACGGGGCAGCAAGCGCGCCACGGCCCCCTGTTGCAGCAGCCACTGGGCGCAGCCGCCGCCGCTCATGCCCAGCGCCAGCGCAAAGGCCGTTTGCGTGGCGTCCGCTCCGCCGAGCACGGCCAGCAGGGCCGCCGTCAGCACGCAGACATTGAAAAGGACGGGGGAAAGCGCCGGGACGAGGAAACGTTCCCGCGCATGCAGCACGGCCATGCACAGCGCGGCCATACCCGCCGCCGGCATGTAGGGCAGGCAGGCCCGCAACAGCCGGCCGGCAAGATCCGCCGAAGCGGCATCAAGGCCCGGCGCGAGCAGCCGCATGAAGGGCCCCGCCAGCACGGCCGCCGCCGCGCACGCCGCGAGCAGCGCCAGCGCCAGACGCCACGACAGCGCCCGGACCACAGCCGCCGTCTCCGCCGCATCGCCGCGGCCGGCAAGGCGGGCCGTCAGACTCATGGAGAGCGATCCCTCGGCCAGCATGCGCCGCAGGATGTGCGGCAGGCGCATGGCCGCCGTCAGGGCGTCCGCCACCGGCCCGGCCCCCAGCAGCCAGGCGGTGGCCGCATCCCGCGCCAGTCCCAGCAGACGGGAGAGCACCGTGCAGCCGCCCAGCACCGCAGCGGCGGACAGCATGCCGCGCCGTCCGGCCCGGCGGCGGCTTTCTTCCGGCCGGGCCTTCACCGCCCGCCCCGCCGCCGACGGAAAGCGGCTTGCGCCCGTTTTCGGGCCGTCTGTGGGCTGTGTCGCCGTGCCGGCATCGTTCCTCCTTATGGCCTGTCAACACAAATTTTACTAATTATTTCAATATATACATGAAATAAGATATACATGCTCCGCCTACCCTGACGGGCGATACGCCCCTTGTCCCAGCTTTTTCCCCTGATAAAAGCGCGCTGGGGAAGGGATGGGGGGCTTGGGGGGAAGGGGAACCCCTCTCGCGGCGGCGGAGG
>DWYJ01000012.1 GCA_019118745.1 Candidatus Desulfovibrio gallistercoris
GGGGACTTTTTGCAAAAAGTCCCCCTGCCCCCGTGCCCCCATCCCCCCAAAAACTCCGGCAGGGTCAATGCCGTCCGTCGCGCCGCGCAAGCCGTCGCACGGCCTTCACGTCCCCCGGCAGCATGAAGGAAAAAACAGGGATCAGTATGATCGGTTCATGGACGCATGACGAATTCGTGGAAGAAGTCAGGAAATTTCACTGCCATGTGGCGCCCGGCGTCATCATCGGCGGCTACATGGTGGAAATGGCCCGGCGGGCCCTGCCGCAGGGCATCCTCTTTGACGCTGTGGCCGAGACCGTGCAATGTCTGCCCGACGCCGTGCAGCTGCTCACGCCCTGCACCGTGGGCAACGGCTGGTTGCGGGTCTATCATTTCGGCATCTATGCCCTGACCCTCTACGACAAGACCAACGGCGAAGGCGTGCGCGTGCGCCTCGATGCCGGCAACCTCGACCGCTGTCCCAATGTGCGTGCCTGGTTTTTCAAGGAAAAACCCAAGCGCGAACAGGATTCCGACGCCCTGCACCGCGAGATCCGCGAAGCCGGCTTCGCTCTTCTTCAGGCCGCCCCCGTGCGCATCCACGCCGATTCCCTGCGCCACAAGGGCAAGGGACAGGTCATCCGCTGCTCCCGCTGCGGCGAATGGTATCCCGCCGAGCTCGGCCCCACCTGCCGCCCCTGCCAGGGCGCCGGCCCCTATGAAGACTGGGCCGGGCTGCATGGCGTGAGGTAGGTTGTTTTTTGTGGGGGGAAGGGGAACCCCTTTCGCTAGCGCGCAAAGGGGTTCCCTTTCCCCCCACCCCCCCACCCCCTCCCCAAACGCGCTTTACCGCCTCCTTGTTGCGGCGTCGTGCCACACGGGCTTTCCTTTATTGCTGCCTGCCGGGCCAGGCGGAAAGGGGAGAGCAGTCTTGCCCCACACCCAACGGCCATTGCTGTGACACCATAGCGCATTTTCGGTTTGAAACGCTTCGGGTTCCAAACCATACGGGCTGGCGTTTTCGCGGAAAAAACGCGGTTTTTCCGCTCGATTTTTGCCGGGCGGTGCTGTGCCGCTCTGCCTTTTTCAAAGGGAAAGCGCTCCATACGCAGGGCCTTGTCCTATCTGTGGCGAGCCTGTCCCTTCCCGACCCGCAACATGAGCCTGATGCGGGAAAACGGTTTGGGGAACTTGCGCTTCTCTTGTTTTCCTGAAAACATGCCGGTACGCCGGAGGTCTTTTTTCCTGCCGCCGAGGGACTGGCGTCCGTGGGGCGGCTGAGGCGGTACATATCCCTTTCATCCTCCCAGGCAAGAGTTTTTGCGGGAGGAAAGGGGGGCGCGGGGGGAAAGGAGGGGGCTTTTTGCAAAAAGCCTCCTCCTTTCCCCCCCGCAAAAAAAAATAAAACACCATAAACAGGACAAACACGTCATGCGGCAGCAACTGGAACGGATCTTTGGAGCGGGGCTGGCGGCGGTCGCGCCGGACGCGGCCTTGCGGCGGCATGTGCGGCGTGAGGGCGGCGCGCTTTGTGTGGACGGAGAGATATGGCCGCTGCCGGAGCGGGGGCGAGTGCTGGCCGTCGGGGCGGGCAAGGGGGCCGCGCCGCTGGCGAGGGCGCTGGAGGAGTTGCTGGGCGACCGCATCGACGAGGGGGCCATCATCGTCAAATACGGGCACGGGATGCCGCTGGAGCGGATTCAGACGTACGAGGCGGCGCATCCGGTGCCGGACGCGGCCGGGCAGGCGGCGACGCGGCATATAATGCGAATGGTGGAGGGGGCCGGGGCTGAGGATCTGGTCATCTGCCTGTTCACGGGTGGGGCGAGCGCGCTGACGCCCGCGCCTGTGACGGGGGTGACGCTGGAGGACATGCAGCGCCTGACGGCAAGTCTGCTGGCCTGCGGGGCCAGCATCCAGGAGATGAACGCCTTTCGCAAGCATCTTTCGGTGTTCGGGGGCGGTCAGCTGGCGCGGGCGGCGGCTCCGGCGCGGGTGCTGAGTTTTCTGGTCTCGGATGTCGTCGGGGACGACATGGGGGTGATCGCTTCCGGGCCCACGTCGCCGGACGCCTCGACGTTTGGGGAGTGCCTGGAGCTGATGGCGCGCTACGGTCTGGAGGAGAAACTGCCTGCGGCGCTGGTGCGGAGCCTGCGTGACGGGGCGGCCGGGCGGCGGCCGGAGACGCCCAAGGCGGACGATCCTTTGTTCCATCAGGTGTGCACGCGCATCGTGGCCGGCAATGGGCAGGCGCTGGCGGCGGCGGCCCAGGCGGCGCTGGACATGGGCATGGTCGTCCAGGTGCGGGAGCGGCCGTATACCGGCGAAGCGCGGGAGTGCGCCGTCCAGCTGGTCAAGGAGGCGCAGGCCGCGGCGCGGCGTTTCGGGGGCGCAGGGCAACGGTTCTGTTACCTTGCCGGAGGGGAGTGCACGGTCACTTTGCGCGGCACGGGCCGGGGCGGGCGCAATCAGGAGATGGCGCTGGCGGCGGCCCTGCATCTGCGGGAAGCGGGGGACGGCAGGGTAACGGCGCTTTTTGCGGGAACGGACGGGACGGACGGTCCCACGGATGCCGCGGGCGGCTTTGCCGCCGGGGCGGCGCTGGCCGGGCGGGAGGCGGAAGCCCGCGACCTGTTGGAGCAGAACGACAGTTATACGGCGCTGGAGCGTGCCGGACTGCTGCTGCGCACCGGGCCGACGCTGACCAATGTGATGGACATGGCGATTTTGTGCGTAGAATCACAGACAGACGAAAAGGCGGCTTGACATATTTCCTTCCTATCAGTAATAGTTATTGAAACTGGAGGAAATCATGGCTCAGATACAAACGCGGATGACCCGGCAACGAGCGGTCATCCTGGAAGAGCTGCGCAAAACGAAGACGCATCCTACGGCGGATGAGCTTTACGGGATGGTGCGGCAGCGCCTGCCGCGCATCAGTCTGGGGACGGTGTACCGCAACCTGGACTTTCTGGCGGACAACGGGACGATCCGTCGTCTGGAAGCGTCGGGCAGCACCAAGCGCTTCGACGGGGACATCTCCGCGCACCAGCATGTGCGCTGCGTATCCTGCGGGCGTATCGGCGATGTCATGCCGCCTGTGCCGGAGCCCTCTGTGGAGGGGATAGAAGTCCCTGGCTTCCATTGCCTCCATGCCGCACGGGTGGAATTCGACGGTCTGTGCGAAGAGTGCGCGGCGCTGGCTGCCACAGGCAGACAATAGGCTTTGCTTTTGCGGGGGGGACGGTGTAGCCTTGCATCTGTCCCTGCCTATCCCGCATTTCTCGGACGGCGGGGCTCCGCAAGGGGACCCGCCGTCTTTACGAGGGCGAGAAGAGCGTTTTGGCGTTTTGTTGCTGAAAACGGCAAAATGCGCGGGGGTACACGGCGTCGCCCGGCCTAAGGTGAGCGGAAAAACGTTTTTCCGCGCAACGACGGGCCGTATGGTTGGGAACGCGAAGCGTCCCCAATGAAAAACGCTCCAGGGTCGGCGATATTTTTCCAAAGCAATTCCAAATACCACGAACTGGGAGGATGAGGAATGAGCAAGGATCGCAAGGAACGCAAGGCCAACGTGATCGAGGTGCTGAACAAGGCGCGCAGCATGGAGCTTTACGCTGTGCACCAGTACATGAACCAGCATTACAGCCTCGACGGTCTGGATTACGGCGAGCTGGCCGCCAACATGAAGCTCATCGCCATCGACGAGATGAAACATGCTGAAGCCTTTGCCGAGCGCATCAAGGAGCTCGGCGGCGAGCCCACCAGCGAAAAGGACGGCAAGGTCAAGACCGGGGAGGAAGTGCTCGCCATTTACGAAGGCGACGCCGCGCGCGAGGACGCCACCATCGACGCCTACAATTCCTTCATCAAGGTCTGCAACGAAAACGGCGATATCGTTACGGCCCGCCTCTTTGAGCGCATCATCGATGAAGAGCAGGCCCATATGAACTACTATGAAAACATCGCCGAGCACATCAAATCGCTCGGCGCCGTCTATCTGGCCAAGATCGCCGGTACGCCTTCTTCCACCGGCCCCTCCAAGGGCTTTGTGCAGAACGGCGGCAACCAGGGCTAGAGCATCCTGCCTTTGAAAAAGGCAACATACGAGGCGGCAGCACAGCGCCGCCCGGCCCAAGCCAAGCGGGAAAACAGCGCTTTTTCCGCGAAGCGACAGGCCATATGGTTTGCAACGCGAAGCGTTCAAACGGAAAATGCTCTGGAGTTGCGGTCTGGACCCGACGGTCCAGCCGAACATCGTGTCCGCCGGAGGCGGAACGGAAACGACGAGAGTAAAGGAGCGTTCAGCATGGCTGATGCCAAGGATATGTGGCGGTGCCCCGTGGCCAACTGCGGCTATGTGTATGACCCGGATCGCGGCGATCGCCGGCACAAGATCCCGGCAGGTACCAAATTCGAGGACCTGCCCGATGACTGGTGCTGTCCTGTGTGCGGCGCGAGCAAGAAGAACTTTCGCCGCCTGAGCGACGAAGCCTAGAGCAATTCCACATTGAAAATGTGGATTGCTCTGGTAGGCGCGAGAGCGACTACCCGCAACCGAACACACGGAAAAACCACGCTTTTTCCGTAGTGTGAGGGCAGCGTCAGCATGGAAATTGGACACAATTTCAATGCGAATCCGCTCTAGGACCTTTTGCCATTGCAAAAGGCAAAGGGTGAGGCGACGGCATAGCGATCGTCTGCAAAAAAAAACGAACGGCGATGCGTGAGAGATCCGCATCGCCGTTTTTGCATCCGCGTCAGGAGAGAGACCGGGCTCAGGCCTGGGTCCGGCAAAGGGGGGCCAGCTCCGCGTGGGCCGCCTGCTGCAGGACCGCCGGAGCAAGGCGGAGCTGGACACCCCGCTGGCCGGCGCTGACATAGATATGCTCGTGCTGTGCGGCGCTGCCGTCCACAAAGACAGGATAGGCCTTTTTGGCGGCAAGAGGAGAGCAGCCGCCGCGGATATAGCCGGTGAGCGGGAAGACTTCCTTGAGGTGGACCATCTCCACATGCTTGTTGCCTGAGGCCGCGGCCAATGCCTTGAGATCCAGCTCCGCCGCCGCGGGGATGCAGGCCATGAGGATGCCTGTACGGTCGCCGCGGGCCACGAGCGTCTTGAAGACGCAGGCCGGGTCCGCCCCCAGGCGGCCAGCCACCGTCACGGCCGAGAGGTCGCTCTCGTCCACAGGCACGGTCAGCAGCTCATAGGGCAGCCCAAGCCGGTCCAGCAGGCGCGCTGCATTGGTCTTGACGGGGCGGGAGGTCTTGCTCATGCGTCCGCCGGGCTGATCCACTGGAGGATCTTGTGCAAAAGCTGCGCCGGTTCGATGGGCTTGAACAGCACATCCGTCATGCCGGCGTCATGCAGTTTTTCCAGCAGAGGTGTCGAGTGGTCGGCCGTGAGGCCGATGATGGGCGGTACGGTCTTGCGCAGTTCCCTGGACCGGCGGAGGATCTCGGCGGTGGCGGCTATGCCGTCCATTTCCGGCATGACCACGTCCATGAGGATGAGATCGTACGCGCCGTGCAGGGCCAGGTCGATGGCCTGCCGCCCGTTATGGGCAATGGTGCAGTGCGCGCCCATGCGGCCGAGCAGGGTGCAGGCGATCTCCTGATTGATGGTATTGTCTTCCACCAGCAGGATGTTCACCCCCTCCGGCAGTCCGACGGGCATATCTTCCGCAACGGGGAGCTCTGCGGGCGGTTCGGCGTCGAGGGTGGCCTCCACGCAGGGGATGCGCAGATGGAAGGTCGAGCCCTGCCCCGGCGTGCTGTCGCACCAGATGCTGCCGCCCATGAGGTCGGCGATATGCTTGCAGATGGCAAGCCCCAGGCCTGTCCCGCCGAAGCGGCGGGAGATGCTGGCGTCCTCCTGCGAATACGGTTCGAAGATGTGCTCCAGGAATTCCTTGCTGATCCCCTTGCCCGTATCGGAAACGGCAAAATGCAGCCAGTCCTGGTTATTTTCCCGCTGACGGGCCACGCTGACGGAAATGGAGCCGCTTGCCGTGAACTTGACGCCGTTGCTCAACAGGTTGAGCAGGATCTGCCGCAACCGCTGGTTGTCGCCGTGCAGGCGGCGCGGCACGTTCTTGTCGATGCGGCAATGCCAGTCGAGCCCCTTCTGCTGCATTTGATACTGAACGGCCACATGGGCGAAGTCCAGAACATCCTGCAGGATGAAGTCGCTGTGCTCCAGTACCATCTTGCGGGCCTCGATCTTGGAGAGATCCAGCAAATCATTGACCAGCGTCAGCAGGCTGGTGGCCGAGTGGCGTATCTTGCACAGATAGCCGCGCTGGTCTTCCTGGCTGTCCTGCAGGGCCAGATGGGTCAGACCGATGATGCCGTTGAGCGGCGTGCGGATCTCATGGCTTATCTGGGCGAGGAACTCGCTCTTGGCTTCCGAGGCCATGACGGCCTTGCGCTTTTCTTCCTGGGCGCGGATGGAGTCGGTGATGTCCAGCGCGATGGAGAGCCGGACTAGGCGTTCGTCCTCCCAGCGCACCTTGCGGTCGATGACGGTATAGATGCGGTGGGTGAGGGGATTCTCGTGCGTCCAGCGATAGGGGGTGCCGTCATCGGCCAGAACGTCATTGGTGCAGAAGTGGCAAGGATTGGAATAGCCCTGCAGGCGCTTGTAGCAGAGATTCTCCTTCTCGTCGCCAAGGGGAAAGGCCTTGTTGATGCATTTGTTGGCAAAAAGGATCTCGTGCGTGTGCAGGTCGGAAACGTAGACCGGCGCGGTAAAGGAATCGAACAGATCGTACAGGCGGGCGTTGTGCCGCTGGAGGCGCTCACAGAGGGCAAGGTGCGAAAGCGAGAGCGCCAGAGGGTCCTCCAGCTCGCGCAGACGCTCGGCAACAGGGACGGGACTGGCTTCGCCGCGGCCGGCCAGGCAAAGATAGCCGATGAGCTCGTCCTTGTGATGCAGGGGCAGGCTGTGCAGGGCCGCTATGCCGCATTGCTCCAGCTGGGAGCGGAGCTCGGCATCCCGGCAGTCCTCGATGCGGTCAAAGTCCTCGGCAAGCTCCATCTCACGCAGGGCCACGAAGGCCGTGAGAGCCATGCGGATAGCGTCTTCCGTATCGGGCGGCACGGAACCGGCAAGCCAGAGCTCCGACTGATCGGCTCGTCCCGGAACAAAGAGCACGCCATAGGCGCAGTAGCTGGAAAGAGCGGTGCCGATGGTTTCCAGAGCCCCTCGCCAGAACGTGGAAACATCTTCACAGGACAGCGCAATGCGGGAAAGAGCGGCAACAAGCTGAAGATTATCCTGAGATGGTGGGCATAGTTGTGTCATCCGTACTCCGACGGGGGGAAGGAGGTCTCCCTGTTGTGGCGACTGTCGGGCGCTTTGTCAAGCCGGGATGCGCTATTTGCTCCCTCCGCAACGTATCGTCAAATATCGAAGATGTTGATTTTGCCTCTGCTCTGGATACGCTGTCCCGCCGCCAGTCAGGAGCAACACCCCTTTACACGAAAAAAAGCGGCGCTACGGCAGCCTCAGGCCGTCAAGAAGCCTTTGCCAGCGTTCTCGCAGCAGGCGGCATTTTTCTTCCCGGTCCTGCACGATCTCCCGCAGCAGCGCCTCCAGGCGGGCATCGAGCTGCTCAGCGTCGCCCGTGTTGGCAAACGCCAGATCGCTGTGGGCGATCTTCTTTTCCTCCGGCCACTGCCAGGCCTCGATCTCGTCAAAATGTTCCGCGCTCCAGCCGCGTCCGGCCATGACGCGCCAGCGGCGCAGGTCGGCGGGACAGCTGACGCACAGGCTCAAAGGGCGCGGCGTGAAGGCCTTTTCCTGCCAGCCGCATTCGAAATATAGCGGGATCTCCGCGGCGGCCACCGTCTCGCCGCGCGCCTCCGCCTGCTCCCAGAACTTCAGTATCCGGCGGCGCACCAGCTCGTGCACCTGCGTTTCCACATCCTGCCGTAACAGCGGGTCCTGCCGCATGGCCGGCCGCAGGGCCCCCCGGTCGATACCGCCGTCCTCCGCCAGCAGATCGGGGCGGCGCTCGCCCAGCCAGCGGGCCACCAGTCCGCCGGGCGCGTACAGCTCATGCACCACGGCATCCGCGCTGATGACCGGCACCCCAAGCCGTTCCAGCGCGGCGCAGACCGTGGACTTGCCGCAACCCGGATTGCCCGTGACCACAAGCCGCCGGGTACAGGCGTCGGCCGCGGCGGCGCAGGCAAGCATGTCCTCCGGCAGCGGCGCCGTGAACCGCATGGGCTCGCCGCTCCACGGATGGGTGCACTCCAGCCGCCAGGCATGCAGCATCTGGCGCGGCGCGCGCGCCCGCACCGGCGGCGGCGCATACAGCGCGTCGCCCAGCAGCGGATAGCCCAAATGGGTCATATGCACACGGATCTGATGCGTGCGCCCCGTATGGATGCGCACAAGCAGCAAGGAACAACTCCTGTCCGCCGCCGTCCAGAGCACCCGCCAGTCCGTATGTGCACTGCGCCCCCCCCTGGACTCCGGCACCACGGCCATCTTGATCTTGGCCGTGGGATGACGCCCAACCGGTTCGCGGCAGGTCCCCTCAAGCAGCGGCGTCCCCTGCACCAGCGCCAGATAGCTCTTGGACACCGTGCGGGCGGCGAAAGCCTCGGCAAGGCGCAGGCGCGTCGCCTCGTCCAGCGCCACCAGCAGCAGGCCGCTGGTATCCTTGTCCAGACGGTGCACGATGCCGGGCCGCAGTCCCTCCATCTGCCGCAGCTGCGGGAAATGGTGCAGCAGCCGATGCACCAGCGTGCCCTCCGGACAAGACGGGCAGGGATGCACCGTCAGACCGGCTGGCTTGTTGCACACCACAAGCCGCTCGTCCTGAAAAAGCACCTCCAGATCCGCCGCCTCGGCCTGCAGGGGACTGTCTGCCTGCGGCAGACACAGCTCCACCAGCTGGCCCCGGCGCAACTTGCAGGCGGCCGAAACGACCGGCAGGCCGTCGATGCGGCACTGTCCGGCCGTGATGGCCTTCTGCACCGCCGCACGCGACATGCCCTCAAGCCGGGCATGCAGCGCCCGGTCAAGGCGTTCTCCCGCCTCGGCGTCCACGTGAAAGCTGAGCTCTTCCGTCATGTGTGTTCCTAAATGGTTGGTTAGCGGGGGTGAGGCGGGGGGAAGGAAGGGGACTTTTTTGCAAGGCTATGTCACAACAAACAGTTGATAAATAGCCATTTTTATAGGGGAGCCTTAAAACTCCCCTACAAATTTGAATTGTCTAAAATAGTAAAGCCGTACCGCTTACTATTTTTTCTTTTACTGCTGAAACAGTATCTTTGATTGAATGCGTCATTAACTTGTTTCATTAAATCATATATATCCATTTGTACCACCATTTATAAAA